>JBGSYE010000502.1:0-4075 GCA_041751075.1 Chthoniobacteraceae bacterium | reverse complement strand
CAATTCCGCGCGCACCTGCTCGGGGGCATCCGCTGGGCGGCGGGAAATGCGCCGGGCGACGCGGGTGCGACGGTGCAGGCCCGCTACGCCAAGGTGGCGCTCGATACGGCGCTGGTCGATCCCACGGCGTTGGAGGTGGCGTCCGATGGGCGCGTCTTTTACACGGAGCGCACGGGTCGGGTGAAAGTGTGGTCGCCAGCGACGCAGACGGCGTCCGTGGTGGGGGCCGTGCCGGTATTCGTCGGCCCCGATCACGACGATGGGATGCTGGGACTCGCGCTCGATCCCGCCTTTGCCACGAATGGCTGGGTGTATCTCTTCTACTCGCGAGTCGGCGTCTCGGAGGATGTGCTCTCGCGTTTCACCATCGCGGGCGGTGCACTGGTCGCGGGCTCCGAGCGGGTCTTGCTGCGTTTTGAAACCGAACGCACCCTCGCCCTGCACGACGGCGGTGGGATCGAATTTGACGCCGCCGGCAATCTGCTGGTCGCGGTGGGGGAGAATACCTTTCACGCGGATGCCGACGGCTTTGCCCCGATCGACGAGCGGCCCAATCGCGCCCTGTGGGACTCCATCGACGCGGCCGGAGATCTACGTGATGGGCGTGCGCAATCCCTTTCGCATCGCGGTGGATCGCGCGAGTGGCGCGCTTTACTGGGGCGATGTGGGGCCGGACGCGCCCGCGGTCGATCCGCTGCGGGGTCCGGCGGGTCACGACGAAGTGAACGTCGCGTTCTCGCCGGGCAATTTTGGGTGGCCGTATCTCATCGCCGACAACAAACCTTATCGTGATTACGACTTCGCGACTGGTCTCTCCGGCCCGGCATTCGATCCGAACTCGCTGATCAATAACTCGCCGAATAATACGGGCCTCACGAACCTGCCGCCTGCGCGCGGGGCGCTGCTCTGGTATCCTTACGGCGCGAGCACGGACTTTCCGGCGATCACCGCGGGCAACCGGCGGGCGGCGCTCGCAGGTGCGGTCTATACGCACAGCCCGGCGGTGGCCTCCGGCATCGCTTTGCCGGCCTACTTCGATCGCACGCTCTTCTTCCTCGAGTGGTCGCGCAGCGCCATTTACGAGGTGAAAGTGGATGCCGCTGGCGGGGTGCTCCAGGTGGCGCCGTTTTTGCCGGGGTTCGGGGTGAAGCGCCCGATCGACGCGGCCTTCGGTCCCGATGGCGCGATGTATTTGCTGGAGTGGGGATCGAGTGGACAGGGCACCAATACGGACTCGCAGCTCTCGCGCTTCGAGTACAGTCGCGGCAATCGATCCCCGGTCGCCCGCGCGGCCGCCAGTGTGACGAGCGGGCCGGTGCCGCTCGTCGTGCAGTTCACGAGCGCGGGCTCCCTGGATCCCGATCCCGGAGATACCATCTCCTTCGCGTGGGACTTTGATTCGAACGGCACGAGCGACGCGACGGAGCCTCACCCGACGCACAGCTACGGAGCCCCCGGCATCTACACTGCGCAATTGCGCGTGAGCGACTCGCGAGGCCGCTCGGCCACGGCCAGCATCACGCTCTGGGCGGGCAATACCGCGCCGAGCGTGACTTTCCTCTGGCCGCCGCACGGCGGGTTCTTCGATGCGGGCGATGAAGTCGCGTGGAGCCTGCGGGTCGATGATGCCGAGGATGGCAGCACGGCCACGGGCGGGATCGCCCCGACGGATGTGCAAGTCGAATATCGGCGCCGGGCGGGTCTCGAAGATTCGAGCTTTGGCCAGAGCCAGGGCGTAAGCGGCACGGCAATCACGCCCGACGACCGCTCTCCGGGGCGGATGCCTCGGTGGCGCTCGTGGCCCACTATGTGGATCGCGGAGCGCCGGGCGTCGGTGCCGCCACGGGAATGGGTGAAGTGCGCCTGCAGCCCCGACGGCGACAGGCGGAGGACTACACGGGCGCATCCGGCATCACCACCGAGGCGTCGAGCGACCCCGCGGGGGGCGGGCGCGACGTGGCGGGGGTCGATCACGGCGACTCCATTTCCTTCTCGCCGATCAACCTGTTGAACATTCATTCGATCACGGTGCGAGCCGCTTCGGCGCAGACCGGGGTGCGGATCGAAGTGCGCGCCGATGCGCCCACCGGTCCGCTGCTCGGCACCCTCCAGATCCCAAATACGGGCGGGCCGCCATCGTACGCCGAGGCCAGCGCGCCGATCATCGATCCCGGCGGCACGCGGGAGATTTTCTTTGTCTTCCTCCGCAATCCCGGCGACAGCCCAGCGTTACGGCGCATTCGGTTGCTCGATCCCGGTCGCCAATGGGGCCTACCTGGTCACGTTGAAGTTTGCCGAGCTCTACTGGGCCGAGGATGGGCGGCGCCGCTTTGCCATCGCGCTGGAGGGCCAGCCGGTGCTCACCGGCCTGGATGTGTATGCTCGTGTCGGCCACCGCGTGGCATTGGACCTCAGCTTTGCCGTGAATGTCGTCGATGGCGTGCTCGATCTTGCGCTCATCCCCGAGATGGACAATGCCATCCTGTGCGCCCTGCTCGTCGTTCACTCCCCGGTGCCATTCACGGATTTCGCTTCCTGGCAGAGTTTCTACTTCGGCTCGCCCACCGCGCCAGGCGCCGGGGCGACAAACGACCCGGACGCTGACGGCCTCGACAATGCCGGCGAGTTTTCTTTTGGCGGCGATCCGACGGTTTCCGACTCAGCCTTCCTCGCGCCGAAGGTTGCGCTCGTTGACGGCGATCCGCCGAAACTCACGATCTCTTATCGGAAAAGTTTAGCGGGAACGAACTATCTCGGCCCTTGAGAGCGCTTGCACGCGGAATGCCTGGCTTCTGTACCGCCAGTTGACCCGAGCAGATTGCCTGCACGTCCGCGCGCCGCCATCCGTGCCAGGAGCGCTGCCAGCCCGCTGGTTCCGGTGATCGGCTTCCACCGCCGCGCCCCGTGGCGACGGTGGATGCGTGGAGGCTTGAAAATACTTTCAGCCAATCCGTGCCCGACGCTTGACGCGAAAGCGTCGCTCTCCATAAATCCCCGACTCCTTTTTCACCGCCAGATGAATAGGGAGCGGAGCGCGACGAAGCGCTCGTCCGGGGTGGGAGTTTTCCGATGGGAAAGCCCCAGCGCTGCGCACGCTCTCGCTGGCGTTCGCAGTCGCGCACCCGACTTCCGGCGCAACGCAGCACCACCACATGAAGAATCAGGGACTACCAGAAAAGCAGGGCCTCTACGATCCGCAGTTTGAACACGACGCTTGCGGCGTCGGCTTCGTGGTGCACATGAAGGGGAAGAAGTCGCACGAGATCATCGAGCAGGCGCTGACGATCCTCGTGAACCTCGATCATCGCGGGGCCTGCGGGTGTGAGACGAATACCGGCGACGGCGCGGGCATCCTGATGCAGGTGCCGCATGGCTTCCTCGAGAAGGTGGCAGCAGCGGAGGGAATCACTTTGCCGGAGTCGGAGCAGTACGGGGTGGCGTCGCTCTTCACGTCGCCAGATGCGGCGGTGCGGGCGAAAAGCATGGAGAGCTTTGAGCGCGTGTGCGCCGAGGAAGGGCAGTCGGTGCTCGGCTGGCGCGAGATTCCGCGGGACAACTCGATGATCGGCAATTCGGCGAAAGCCTCCGAGCCGCACATGTGCCAGGCCTTCATCCAGCGCGGCGCGAATGTCGCGGACACGGCGGCCTTTGAGCGGAAGCTCTACGTGATCCGCAAGCGCGCGCACAACGCCATCCGCGCGACGGGGGTGGATGAGTTTTGGTACGCGCCGAGCCTCTCCTGCCGGACGCTCGTCTATAAGGGAATGCTCATGCCGGTGCAGGTAGGGCAGTATTTCCTGGATCTCCACGATCCGGCGATGGATTCGGCGCTCGCCCTGGTGCATTCGCGCTTCTCGACGAATACCTTCCCGAGCTGGGAACGGTCGCATCCGTATCGCTACATCGCGCACAACGGCGAGATCAACACTCTGCGCGGCAACCTCAACTGGATGCGGGCGCGGGAGGCGCTGCTCGAGAGCCCGCTCTTCGGCGAGGATCTGCGGAAGATTTTCCCGATCGTGAATACGAATGGGTCGGACTCTGCGATGTTCGACAATGTGCTGGAGCTGCTAGT
>JBGSYE010000501.1:0-3855 GCA_041751075.1 Chthoniobacteraceae bacterium | reverse complement strand
TGCCCATCATATTGATGTACATCCAGCTGATGGGCAAGATAGAGGCTGAGCTGAAGGGCGATGCGGCCACGGCGCCCACTTTGAGATGCACGTCAAAGGAAGGCTGATTGGGATGCGATGGCAGGAAGGGGACGAGGTGTTTCGCCACGCCGATCGGTCCCACGCCCGGGCCGCCGCCGCCGTGGGGAATGCAAAAGGTCTTGTGCAGATTCAGATGGCAGACATCCGCGCCGATCCGGCCCGGCGAGGTGAGCCCGACCTGCGCGTTCATGTTCGCGCCGTCCATATAGACCTGCCCGCCGTGCGCGTGGATGAGTTCGCAGATCTCGACGATGGTCTCCTCGAAGACACCATGCGTGCTCGGATACGTGACCATGAGGGCGGAGAGATTCGCCGAGTGCTGCTCCGCCTTGGCGCGGAGATCGGCGAGGTCGATGTCGCCGTCGTCAAGACAGCGCACGGTCACGACCTTCATGCCAGCCATCACCGCGCTGGCGGGATTCGTCCCGTGCGCGCTCGTCGGGATGAGGCAGATGTCGCGCCCGCGCTCGCCGCGCGACTCGTGGTATTTGCGAATCACGAGCAAGCCCGCGTATTCGCCCTGCGAGCCCGCATTTGGCTCCAGCGAGACGCCCGCGAATCCGGTGATCTCCCCGAGCCACGCTTCGAGCTGGGTGCGGAGCTGCGTGTAGCCGGCGGTCTGTTCGGCGGGGGCGAAGGGATGCATCCGGCCAAACTCCGGCCACGTCACCGGCAGCATTTCGCTGGTCGCATTCAGCTTCATCGTGCAGGAGCCGAGCGGGATCATCGAACTGGTCAGGGAAAGATCCTTCGCCTCCAGCCGCCGGATGTAGCGCAGCATCTCGTGCTCGGTGTGGTAGCGATTGAAGACGGGATGGGTGAGGAAGGGCGACGTGCGCAGGAGGAAATCGCGGAGGTCCATCCCGGCGTCCTCCCAGGTTCCATCGAATCCGAGGGGTTCCGGCTTCCCGCCGGCGAACACGGCGATGAGTTCTGAGAGCGCGGCATCGGTGATCGTTTCATCGAAGCTCACGAGCAAAAGACACGGCGCGTCATCCACGGCATACGGACGCAAGTTCACGCTTGCCTTGGCGGCCCGGCGGACGATTTCGTCCCGCTGCTCCTCGGAGCCACATTCCACGCCCACGGTGTCGAAAAACTCGCCGTGGAGTACGGTGAAACCTTTCACCATCACCGCCGTGGAAAACCAATCGGCTGCGACATGGATCCGCCGCGCGATGCGTCGCAATCCCTCGGGCCCGTGATACACCGCATACATCGACGCCATCACCGCGAGGAGCACCTGCGCGGTGCAGATGTTACTCGTAGCTTTGTCGCGGCGGATGTGTTGCTCGCGCGTCTGCAGGGAAAGGCGATACGCTGGGTGGCCCTGCGCGTCCTTGCTCACGCCGACGAGCCGGCCCGGCATCAGGCGTTTGAATTCATCCTTCACCGCCATGTAACCCGCGTGTGGTCCGCCGAAGCCGAGCGGCACGCCGAAGCGCTGCGTGGAGCCGACGGCGATGTCCGCACCCATCTCACCCGGCGGCTTCAGCAAAGTGAGCGCGAGGATATCGGCGGCAACGATCGCGATGGCGCCGGCAGCGTGCGCGCGGGCGATGAAGTCCGCGTAGTCGTAGATCGCGCCGGTCGTGTCCGGGTATTGCAACACGACGGCGAAGACCTTCTCCGCAAAGTCGAACTTCACCCAATCGCCGACGAGCACCGTGAGGCCGAGCGGCTCACAGCGCGTCCGCATGACCGCGATGGTCTGCGGGTGGCACTGGTCGGAGACGAAGATCGTGTGCACAGCGTCGTCCTTGCAGAGCGCGTGGGCCATGTGCATCGCCTCGGCGGCGGCGGTCGCTTCGTCGAGCAGCGAGGCATTGGCGATGTCGAGCGCGGTGAGGTCGGTGACCATCTGCTGGAAGTTGATCAGCGCCTCCATGCGGCCCTGCGAGATCTCCGCCTGATACGGCGTGTAGGCGGTGTACCAGCCTGGATTTTCGAGGATGTTCCGCTGGATCACGGGTGGGGGAATGCAGTCGCTGTAGCCCTGGCCGAGGTAGCTGCGAGTCACGCGATTTTTCGCCGCGATCGCGCGCAACTCCGCCAGCGCCTCGTGCTCACCGCGGCCCGCGGGAAGCCGCAGCGGCGCCGACGAGCGGATCTGCGCCGGCACCGCTTCATCGATCAACACGTCGAGGGATGAACGCCCGAGGGCGGTGAGCATTTCCGCGACATCCGCATCGTCCGAGCCGAGATGCCTGCGGAGGAAGGTATCGCACGACGGCAGCAATTCAGGACGGGGCAAAGTCGAGGTCGGATCGTGCATCGGCGGAGGCTAGGAAGGGCGCGCAGTGAAGCAAGCGGCTTTTGGGCCGTAGAGCGAGGGCGCCTTCCTGGCCGCTCGCTCCTGCGCACGCGAGCACCGCGAGCGGCCTCGGAGGCACGCTCGCTCTACGTTTGACACCCGCGCGTTCTTTCCCTTCGCTCCTCGCACCGACTATGAAACTCCTTCCTGTTTATCCCCTCCTCGCAGCCACCGCGCTGCTCACCGGACCAGCGCTGGCAGGCCAGGCCGTCCACACGACGCACGACGGAAAGAAAAGCGTCGTCGAGCCCTGTCCTCCGACCTCGCGCGTGCTCTTCGGTCTCGACAGCAGCTACGTCTTCGAGAGCGACTTCGACAGCGGCAGCCATCCGGACGCCAAGGGCGACGCCTACAGCGGCAGCGTGGACCTCGGCTACCGCATCCCGCTGGGCGAAGGCTGGCCAAATACCGAATGCGGCGCCTGGCACCTGCGCCTCGGCGCACGGTATGCGCGGCATGATTTCGGAAACAGCGGCGGCCTGCCCCTGCCCAATCACATCCAGACTCTGGCGGGCGTCATCGCTCTCGAATACCTCGTGAGCAATGAGACCGCGATCCTCATCGAGACCCGCCCCGGCGTGTACTTTGAAAATGACATCGCGGGGCGCAATTTCGATTCCCCGACGACGATCGGCTTCGCCTTTCGCCTGAGCGACAGCTTCATCGGCGTGGTGGGCGCCAGCTACGGCGGCTTCCGGGCCTATCCCATCCTGCCCGGCCTCGGCTTCAAATGGACGATGAGCGATCGGCTCACCCTCACAGCCATCTTTCCGAAGGCCAGTCTCGACTACAGCTTCAGCGGGTCCTGCGGCGGCTACATCGGGGCCGAGTACGTCGGCGACTCGGTGCGCGTGGACCGGCAGCCTGGTCGCTCCGGCCGGCTCCAGCACGCGGTGCTCGGCTATTCGGAATATCGCGCCGGGCTCGGCGTGAAATTCAAACTCGGCTCGCTCAGCGGCGAGATCGGCGGTGGCTATGCGTTCCAGCGGAAATTCGACTACCATCGCGCGGACCTCGCCTGGGAGACGGACGAAGGCGCGCCCTATATCAAGGCCGAATTGCACGCGGCCTTCTAGTCGCGGCGCGTCATGAGGCGCATCCACTCGCGGCCTTCGCGTCCGGGATAAGCGCGGGCCGGGAGCCACTCGCGCACGAGCGTGAAGCGCGGGCGGAAAAGCAGGTCGAGTTGCGCGATGGAGACCTCGAAGGGCGGGCCCTCATCGGGATGGTCGTTGCCGGGATCGAGATAGAAGACCGCCAGCAGTTGCCCGCCGGGGACGAGCCCGCCGGCGACCGCCTCGACGTAGGACGGCCGCTGCGCCGGATCGATCGCGCAGAAGCAGGTGTGCTCCCAGACCATGTCGAAAGAGCCGCGAAGGTGCGGCGGCAGCGCGAAGAGATTCGCCTCTTCGTAGCGTTCGCGGCCAGCGGGCGAAAACTTGCGCGCGGCCTCGATCGCC
>JBGSYE010000500.1:0-6601 GCA_041751075.1 Chthoniobacteraceae bacterium | reverse complement strand
CGCCGCGAAAAGCGCAAACCCCTTCTGCCGAACCTGCGCCGCGAGCGCCGCCCGGAACTGTTCGAGCCCCGCTTGCGCGAGTTCCGTCTGCCGGTCGGCAATGGCCTTGCGCAACGACACGCGCCCCGGCCATTCAAACGTCTGCGCCGCCGACACCGCCCAAGCCGTCCCTTCCGCCGCCGCATCTCCACGCACACGCTTGCGACCGACCTCGCCGGAAAGCTCCGGGTTCGCCCAAGCTCCCGCCGTCCTGCGTTCGCCCTTCGCTGCCGCGATTTCCGCCTCGTAAAACTTCAGCTCCGGGTTGTCTGCGAACGCTTGAGCGACCAGCACTTCGAGCGTGATGGCACCTGCCGCCGCGTCCTCGTCGGCGGCGAAGGAGCGCCAATCACCGGCCACGATAAGCGGCAGCACCAGCCAGGTGCGGAGTTTTGAAAATGGACGTAAAGGCATGTGAAAAGGAGAGGTGTGGTGAGTGCGCGACGAGCGCGGGAACGCAAACGACAAGCCCCCACCGAAATTGCGCGAGGGGCGAAGAAAGCCCGAGCTACCAAACACTCGCGCCGCCAGGGCACGAGGATGCGCTCAGGCCGTTAGGCGAGCTGAGGCGGATGATCGATCGCCGCGCGCACTCCATCCCGAGCCGCTCCATCCTCACTGGTGAAGACTAGCTCCACTTGCATCACGCATGCCGGCACCAGCGTGATCGTTTCCACCCTAACCACTGCGCCACTCTGCACCGCACAAGCACACGCTGGGCAATCGCGCTCCCCGTCCGAGTTTTCCGAGCCCTGCGCTTCCGACATGCAAGCGCCCGTTGCTTCGCAAATGCCATCCGCCACGAGATCACCCGCAAAAACAAACAGCGCAAGGAGCGCTGTGAGCATCAGCATGGCGAACGAAGGCATTCGAGCGCAGATAGGACCATCCTTCGGGACTATTGTCAATCGGCCGGGCGTGTCATCCAGCCGCGAACCTTCTGCGGATGCGGCTTCGCCGTGAGAGACTGCGTTCGCCCCACCTGACGACCGCGCGCCCGCAGACTCCCGAGCGTGTCGGCAATCAGCGATCATCTGCGCCGTCCTCTCTTCGCTTCCGGCCTTCCCATGATTCCACGCGGAAGCCGTGCGCTTCGTTGCGGGCGGCTCAGATCATCGCGACGACTTCCTGCCGCTTCCTGACCTTTCACGCCGCGCGCCAACAAGAGCCGTCACGCCGCGTGCGGCCTGCGCCGACGAGAGCAAGTCGGTCCGTTGCTCAGCCTCCGAGGATTTCGGGGAGGCTTCGCATTGACCGAATTGAGAGGTGCCGTCTCGCTCTGCCGCTCGCCCCCGCTCAGTTGGCGCGGTGCCTGGAAGGAGGAGAGAAAGGTGTTCCCCGGCTACACGGCGGCTGAGCCGCCTGCGCGGCGATGAAGCGAGTCCGGCAAGGGAGATTTTGCACCCGGCCAAAACGCCGCTGGCGGCATCGCCTTGGTTCCAGTAACCATTTAGAGTGTCAATTACGCCAGAGTCCAATCCAACACCGGTCGCTTCCCCGACGGCGAAAAATCGGCTGCCGGCAATCGCGCCGGACGTGGGTGAGGAGGAGCACGCAGAGGAGATCGATAACGCGGTGCCGACGCCGGGTTATGGAATGCTGCCGCTGGTGGGCCTGGGGGGTTCGGCGGGGAGTATCGGGGCGATTCAGGAGTTTTTTAAGTCGATGCCGGCGGATTCAGGGATGGCTTTCGTGGTCATCCTGCATCTGTCGCCGGATCATGTGAGCACGTTGCCGGAGATGTTTCAGCGCTCGACGACGATGCGGGTGGTCGCGGCCACTGACGGCACGGCAGTGGAGGCGAATTGCGTCTATGTCATCCCGGCCGGGAAACACCTCTCCTCGACCGATAGCCATCTGCGGCTCACGGAGGCGGCGCATCCGAACGGGAAGCGCGTGGCGGTCGATCTTTTCTTTCGGACGCTGGCCGATACGCACGGGCCGCGGTCGGTGGCGATTGTGCTTTCCGGCGCGAATGGAGACGGCGCGATCGGGGTCAAGCGGATTAAGGAACGCGGCGGGCTGACGATCGCGCAGGACCCGGACGAGGCGGAGCATTCCGGGATGCCGCGTTCGGCGATCGCGACGGGGATGGTCGATTGGGTCTTGAAGGTGCAGGAAATGCCGGCGCGACTGCTCGCCTATCGCGAGCGCGGCGAAGGCTTGAAACTGCCGACGGAGGACGGGCCGCATCCGACGGAAGTCACGGTGCCGCCGTCGAGTGAGGCGGAGGCGTCGCTGCGCGACATTCTCGCTTTTCTGCACACCAAAACGGCGTGCGACTTTTCCTACTACAAGCGCGCGACGATCCTGCGCCGCATCGCGCGCCGAATGCAGGTGAATGGGCTCGACGATCTGCCGGGCTACCTCATCCATCTGCGCACGCATACCGGCGAAGCGGGCGCGCTGTTGCAGGACTTGCTCATTTCAGTCACGAATTTCTTTCGCGACCGCGATGCCTTCGAGGCGCTGGAGCGCATGATCCCGGCGCTCTTCAAGGACAAGGGTCCGGGCGATACCTTGCGCGTCTGGGTGGCGGCGTGCGCGACGGGTGAGGAAGCGTATTCCATCGCCATGCTGCTCTGGGAACACGCGCGCACGCTGGAGGCGTCGCCGCAGCTCCAGGTCTTCGCCACCGATCTCGATGACGAGGTGATCCGCAGGGCGCGCGAAGGTTTCTACCCCGAGGCGATCTCGGCGGATGTGAGTGAAGAGCGGCTGCGGCGCTTTTTCGTCCACGAACCGCACGGCTACCGCGTGCGGCGGGAGGTGCGCGAGATCGTGCTCTTTGCGCCTCACGATTTGCTGAAGGACTCGCCATTCTCGCGGCTCGATCTCGTCTCGTGCCGGAACCTGCTCATCTACCTGAATCGCGACGCGCAAAAGCGGGCGCTGGAGGTTTTCCACTTCGGGCTGCGGCCTGGCGGAGTCCTGTTTCTGGGCAACTCGGAGACGGTGGAAGATGGAAGCGCGCTCTTTGCGGTTACGGATAAGAAACACCGCATCTACCTTCAGCGACCTGGGCCGCGTGGTCCGTTGCGCGTGTCCGAGGGTGCAAGCACCCTGGAGCGGGCGCTGAAAATCCAGGAGCGAACGCGCGAGCGGCCAACGCTGCCGTTGCGAGTGACCGTCGATGGGGTGGACTCGCAGCCGGAAGCGAACGGCGCGGATGCGTTGCTCGCTTCCGGGCTTTCAGCGAGCGAGCTGCATCATCGCTTTATCGAACGACTTTCCCCGCCTTCGATCCTCGTCAATGCCGACCACGAAATCGTGCATGTCTCGGAAACTGCAGGGCGCTTCCTGCAATTTCCCAGCGGTGAGCCGACCCGGAATCTGCTGCGCGCGGTGCATCCCGCGTTGCGCATCGATCTGCGGGCCGCGCTTTACGCCGCTGCGCAGAGCCGCGAGCCGGCCACGGCGCACGGCGTGAGTTTTGAGACGGGCGAGGGGCTGCAGAGCGTGGACATTCGCGTCAGCCCCGCGGATGACCTCGCTGCGGACTTTCTGCTCGTCGTTTTCAGCGCGCACCCGGCTGCGGACGGCGCGGTGCCAGGCGTGGCGAGAAGTGTGGAGGTCGATCAAGTCTCGCGCCATCTCGAGCACGCGCTGGAGACGACGAAGGCGCAGTTGCGCGAGACGATCGAGCAGTCCGATGCCTCCACCGAAGAGCTGAAAGCCAGCAACGAAGAGCTGCAGGCGATGAACGAGGAGCTGCGCTCCGCGCACGAGGAGCTGGAGACGAGCCGCGAGGAACTGCACTCGGTCAACGAGGAGCTGACCGCGGTGAATCAGGATTTGACGAGCAAGGTCGATCAGTTGGGCGTAACCAACAGCGACTTGAACAACCTGATGTCGGCGACCGACATCGCCACCGTCTTTCTTGACCGCGATCTGCGGATCATGCGCTTCACGCCGTCGGCGAAGGCGCTCTTCAATTTCATCTCCACCGACCTCGGCCGGCCTCTCTCCGATCTGAGCCGGAAGCTGGATTACCCGGAGATTGTCGCCGACGCCGAGCAGGCCATTGCCCATCTCAGACCCGCGGAGCGCGAAGTCCGCGCCGGCGATCATTATTTCCTCGCCCGGACCCTTCCGTATCGCACGGCCGATGATCGGATTGCGGGCGTCGTTTTTACCTTTCTCGACATCACGACGATAAAACGGGCCGAGGACGCAACGGCCAGGCTCGGCGCGATCGTGGAATCTTCCAGCGACGCGATCGTAGGCAAAGATTTGCGTGGCATCGTCACGAGCTGGAACGCCGGTGCGGAGAAGATCTTCGGCTACGCGGCGGCGGAAATGATCGGGCAGCCGGTGGCGCGATTGATTCCCGCGGAGCGGCAGGCCGAAGAAGTCGAGATTCTCGGGAAAATTGCGGCTGGTGAAACGATCAAGTCCTTCGAGACGGTCCGCGTGCGCAAAGATGGAACGACCGTTCCGATTTCCGCGACGATCTCCCCCATCAAAGATGCCGCGGGCAAGATCATCGGGGGTTCCAAGATAGCGCGCGATATTTCCGAGACCATCAACGCCAAGGAGGCGCTGCGTGCGAGCGAGGCGAGATTCCGCGCTGCCGTGGCCACGGTGAGTAGCCTCATCTGGACGAACAACGCCGAAGGGAAGATGAAAGGCGAGCAGGCCGGGTGGGGAAATTTCACCGGCCAAACGGAGCAGGAGTATCAGGACTACGGCTGGTCCCAGGCCGTGCATCCGGACGACGCGCAGCCGACTATCGACGCGTGGGAGCGAGCCGTGGCGGAGAAAATACTGTTCGAGTTCGAGCACCGCGTCCGCCATCGCGACGGGGAATGGCGTTTGTGCTCCATCCGCGCAGTGCCGCTGATGGGATCGGACGGCGCGATTCGCGAATGGGTCGGCGTGCATACGGACATCACGGAGCAGCGCCGCCAGGCGGAGGCGCTGCAGGCCGCCAAGGACGCGGCGGAAACGGCGAACCAAAGCAAGGACCGCTTCCTCGCCGTCCTCAGCCACGAACTCCGCACGCCGCTCACGCCCGTGCTCATGGCGGTGAGCGCCTTGGAGCACGACCCCGACCTGCGGTCCGACGTGCGCGAGGACTTGGTGATGATCAGGCGCAACATCCAACTGGAAACGAAACTGATCGACGACCTGCTCGACCTTAGCCGGACCACGAGCGGGAAGGTTTTGTTGAAGACCGAAGCCGTCGACCTCAACGAAGCGGTGCGGCATGTCTGCGGCATTTGCCAGCCGCAAATCGTCGAACACAACGTGCGTTTGGAAACTGATTTGGATTATGGCGTCTGCCGCATCGCCGCCGATCCCGCGCGGCTTCAGCAGGTGCTTTGGAACGTGCTGAAGAACGCCGTGAAGTTCACATCCCAACAAGGCGTCGTTCACGTCAGCACGGCCCGGCTCAACCCCGACCGCTGCGAGGTCCGGGTGAGAGACACCGGCATCGGTATTCCGCCGGATGTCCTGCCGCGCATCTTCGACGCCTTCGAGCAAGGCGACGCGCACATCACGCGGCAATTTGGCGGCCTCGACCTCGGCCTCGCCATCTCCCGCGCGCTCGTTGAGCTGCATGGCGGCACCATCCGCGCGGAGAGCGAAGGACAAGGCCAGGGCGCGACCTTCATCATCGAACTCCCTGGCGCACCCGTTCGATCCGAGAGCGTTCCGACGGTCTCTCCGGGGGGAGCTACCGGCACAGCGCAAATCCGCCTGCTCCTCGTGGAAGACCACACCGACACCGCGCGCACGCTCGCCCGGCTGCTGCGTGGGGCGGGGTTTGAAGTGGTGGCGGCGGCCGACGTAGCCACCGCCATCGCCGCCGCCGAGCGCGAGAAGTTCGACGTTCTTGTCAGCGACCTCGGCCTGCCCGATGGCGACGGCTACCAAATCATGCGCGCTGTGCGCGCCCGGCGGATCATCCCTGGCATCGCGATGAGCGGCTACGGCATGGAGGAAGACATGCTGAAAAGCCGCGAGGCCGGTTTCACTGAACACCTCGTCAAACCCATCGACCTCCCGCAGCTCATCGCCTCGATCCGCCGCGTGACGGAGACGCGCGGGTGAATCCAGGGGATGCGGGATTTGCCACGCTGTTTGGCCAAGTTCCGCAAACCCGCGACAGCGAGGGGAGGCGGGGGAATAGTTCCCGAACCGTTTGCTCTCAAGATGATGCGCCGCTGTCTTTTCTTCGTGATGCTCGCCTTCCTCCACTCAAGCTGTTTCGCGGCGGACTCGGCGCAGCCGGAGGAGGCAGGGAAAGTCACGTGGATGCGCGATCTCGACACGGCGCTGGCGGCGAGCGGGAAATCCGGCAAGCCGGTGTTCCCACTGTTTCAGGAGATTCCCGGCTGCGCCGGCTGCAAGCAGTTTGGCCGCGAGGTGCTGTCGCATCCGCTCGTCGTCGCGGGGATCGAGTCGGATTTCACGTCGCTGCTGATCCACAACAACCAGCCGGGCAAGGATGTGGAGGTGCTGAAACGATTCGGCGAACCGCCGTGGAATTATCAAGTCGTGCGTTTTCTGGATGCCAGGGGCGCCGACCTTCTCCCGCGCAAAGATCGCGTGTGGG
>JBGSYE010000499.1:0-9211 GCA_041751075.1 Chthoniobacteraceae bacterium | reverse complement strand
GGGCGCCCGGCGGCGAAAGCGAGCACGCCCGGGATTTCCTCCGCCGAGAGCTGGCTGGTGACGAGGAGCATCCGGATGATTCTCGAGAAGTTGCTGCCGCCTTGCATGGCCGTCTCGAGCCGCGTCACCGGATCGCCGCGCCCGGCCCCTGGCTGGCGCGCAATCGCAGGATCCTCGACGGGTTCCTTCGTGAAAGTCTCCGCGGCGCGATGGCGATGCGGGTTTGCGGTATCGGCGGGTGCTGCGACTTCGCTGCGATCGAGAGCCGCAGTCGAGAAGACGGCTCCGGCGTCCTTCGTCCCGAGCCGCCCGGCGGCAAAGCCGAGCGCGAGGCAGAGCAGAGCGACGCCGATGGCCGCCGGAGGAGAGAGCGATTTCATGGCGCCCTCAGTACTCGCGAAGTCCCGCGTGTAGCTCAAGCGGCTTTGCGACGATAAAGGGCACCCGGATGTCCGCGATCGCGCCGCACCTACTTCGATCCCGGCTTGCTCGCGGGCGTGCCCGCGAGATCGGGCGGCAGCTTCTCCGCCTCGAAGGTCTCCACGTCGAGCGTCACGAGCGCGATAAAGGGGCAGCGAAAATCCGGCAGCCGGCCGCCGCTGCGATCCACGAGCGTCGCGACGGCGGCGACATCCGCGCCGTGGGCACGGACGATATCGATAGTCTCCTGCACCCGGCCACCGCGGGTCACCACGTCTTCGGCGACGATGAAGCGATCGCCCGCTCGAATCTCAAACCCGCGCCGCAGCACCAGCGCGCCCGCCTCTTTCTCGACGAAGATATGCGGCATGCCCAGCGCCCGCGCGACTTCGTGCCCCACGATGATGCCGCCGAGCGCCGGCGAGATCACGCGCTCCGCCGCGACCTCGCGCACCTTTTCCGCCAGAGCCCCGCAGACCTGCGCGGCGATCGAGGTGTGCTGCAGGAGCAGCGCGCACTGGAAAAACTGCCGCGAGTGCAACCCCGAGCGGAGCACGAAGTGCCCGTCGAGCAGCGCGCGCGACGAACGGAAGAGCGCGAGGATTTCGTCCGTGGTCATCGCTCGCTCAGGCGGCGGCGGTCACTTCGATCTCGACCATGGCCCCGCGCGGCAGCCCCGCGACCTGGATCGTGGAGCGGGCGGGGAAGGGCTCGGTGAAATACTTCGCATACACGGCATTCATCGCCGCGAAGTGGGCGAGGTCGGTGAGAAAGACGGTCGATTTCACGACGTTCGCGAAGGTCATGCCATTGGCGTGGAGCACGCCGGCGATGTTCTGGCAGACGCGCTCGCTCTGCGCCGTCACATCGTCGCCGACGAGGTCGCCGCTCACGGGGTCGAGCGGGATCTGCCCCGCGCAAAAGAGCAGATGGCCCACGGCGATGGCTTGCGAATACGGTCCGACGGCCCGCGGCGCGTCGCTGGTGGCGATGACATTTTTCATGAGGAGGCGCGGAGGCTAACAGCCGGCCCGTGGGTGTCAATCGAGCCGCCTCTTGCTGTGATCAAGCCGCCCACCATCCCGCTTTGCCATTGCGGGCGGGGGCGCCATTTTTCACACTGGCTCCCCCCGCTCCATGTCCGACGCGCTTCCCCATCCCGATACCAAACCTTCCGGCCACGCAGATTTCTATTATGCGATCAATGCGACGTTTCGTTTTGTCCTGACTCGCTCGGGGATTGGAAAACTGCGCGAATACTGGGGAGAATTGGGCGCGGGATATTTCAAACCCGTATCGGATCAGTGGACGCAGTGCGGCCTGGCTGGCGTGGCGGACTACTGGCGCGCTTTTTTCCAGGCGGAGCCTGGGGCGGAGGTGGAGGTGCAGGAGCTGGCGGATGAAGTGCGGCTCGAGGTGAAAAGGTGTCCGGCGATTCATCACCTGCGCGAGAACGGGCGCGAGATCGTGCCTTGCTTTTGCCAGCACTGTTACTTCGTCAGCGAAGCTATCGCGGGGCCGGCGGGGTTGTCGGTGCGTGTGCAGGGCGGGAATGGGAGTTGTGTGCAAAAGTTCATGCGCACAAAGGCGGATGCGCCGGCGCAAGACCTGGAGGAGATCGCCGCGGCGTCATGATCGGGTGTTACGACTTCTGCGGGCATTACGAGTGGACCTTTGAGTGGCTGCGGAGGCAGGGCGGGCATGCCTTGGTAAAGGCGTTCTGGGACGAGGCGATCCATCGCGATTCGCAGCGCCATGCGGCGGAGCTGATCGTCGGGAAGGGGATCGAGGGGATGAAGAAATACTGGGGGGTGACGCTCGATGATGAAGGGGGCGCGCATCACTGCACGGCGACGGCGGAGGTCTTCCGCATCGACATGCACGAGTGCCCGTCAAAGGGCTTTCTGCTCCGCAATGGGCTCGAGCAGTACCGTGACTACTGCGATCACTGCATGGGTTGGATCGGGCCGCTGATGAAGGAGGCGGGTTATGTGGTCGATCACGAGCACAATCACTGCGGCAAATGCTGGTGGGAGATGCGGGCGGCGACTTCCGAGGCCAGGCCCGGCGCGGTGGGGGAAGTCAGCGGCACCCAGGATGTGCGCCTGCGCGGCGACTGGATATCCAAACATACCGACCACTATGAGCGAGCGACTGACCCGGACAGTAAGAGCGATCGGCCTTAGCCTCTCGCTGCTGATGCCCATGGGATCCATTGACGCAGCGGGCTGGGAGGAATTGCCGCCGATCCCGGAACCGAATGGGGGGGCGATCTGTGGCGCGGTGGGTTCGCGGATCGTGGTCGTGGGCGGGACGAACTGGGCAGGCGGCGCGAAGAATTGGCTGCGGGCCGTCCACGAATATGACCCGGCGCAGAGGGTGTGGACGACGGTGCGGGATTGGGAAGAGGGACCGGTGGCGTATGCGATCGGATTTCAAAACGCCGCGGGGTTTGGATTCATCGGCGGCAGCGATGGGACTAAGGCGCTGAAGAGACTGGCTACGGTCGATAGTGGCGGGAGGAAGCTCCAGTCGATACCTGCGCTCCCGTCGTCGCTCGTGCTCGCGGCCGGCGGGGCGGTGGGTGGCCGGTATGTCATCGTCGGTGGCACTCACGATGCGGCGGATGTCGCCGGAGTCCAGCGCACGACTCACCTCTTGGGTCTCGTGCAAGGCCAGTGGAAGGTGACGCGGATGGCGGATTATCCAGGAAAGGAGTTGGCCGTGGCGGCGTCTGCGGTGGCCGGTGACGAGCTGTTTGTCTTCGGCGGGATGAATTGGGACGCGGACGCTGCCACCGTGCTGAACACCGCGGAAGCGCATGCCTTTTCTCCCGCAAAGAACTCCTGGCGAAAAGTGAAAGCGCTGGCCGCCGCGACGCGCGGCCTGAGCGGAGTGGCGCTGGACCGGCGGCACATCTATCTCGCGGGCGGATTCACGGACGCCTTCAGCGCGGAGGCATTTCTTTACGATGTCGAAGCGGATTCTTACCAACCCGCGAAGCCCCTGCCATATGCCGCGATGGTGTCGCTGGTGAAGAGCGGGGACTATCTCTACTGCATCGGAGGCGAAGATCGGATGAAGGCGCGGACGGACAAGTTCTACCGCATCCCGGTCACGGAACTGTTGAAGTAATTACTTCGCCGTGTAGCCGCCATCGACGGGGAGATTCACGCCAGTGATGTAGCGGGAGGCGTCGCTGAGCAGGAAGATCACGGCGCCGCCGAGATCGGTGTCGTCGGCCATGCGGTGCAGCATGGTGTGCTCGGCGTAGCGTTGCACGAAGGACTCCGGTTGGTTGTTGAAGAAGCCGCCGGGAGAAAGGCAATTCACGCGGACATCCCTCGGGCCGTAGAGCGCGGCGTAGAAGCGCGTCAGGTTCAGCATTCCGCCCTTGTGAAAGAAATAGTCGGGAGGCATGTCGCCCATGTCGGTGCCGGCATACAGCTCGTAACTCGGCCCGATCATACCCTGGATGCTGCCGATATTCACGATGCTGCCGCGGCCCGCCTCCGCCATCGCGCCGCCAAAGACGCGATGCATGAGCATGACTCCGGTGGCATTCACACGCATGGATTCCTCAAACTGCGCCACGATCCCATTCGCGCCTTTCATGGGACGGAGCACGGAGTTATTCACGAGGCCGTGGAGGGCGCCGAATCGCTCCTCGATGCGATGGCTGAGATCGACGACGGAACCTTCATCTCCCTGGTCGAGGCTCTCCGCGAAGACCCGGTGACCTTTGGCCGTTTCCTCATCCGCGACGCCCTGCAGCTTCGCGGCATTGCGCGAGGCGATGATCAGCGTGGCGCCGGCCTCGGCGAGCGTGGCTGCGAGCCCGCGGCCGTACAGCCCGGAGCCACCGGTCAGGAGGACGACGCGATCCTCGAGGGAAAAGGAGGGCAGCATGACTTCTACTTAGCGCGATAAGGTGAATCGCCGGTTGCGGCAGGGGCTTCACCCTGGAACGCCGCGACCATACTCCGGAAGGCATTACCCAGCTCGATCACGTCGGCGCCGAGGGTGAAGACGCGCGCGCCTTCCTCCATTACTTCATTCTTGTTTCCGAAGAGCGAGGCTACGGCGACGTGCTTGCCGTGCTCGAGCGCCGTGGCGGCGACCTTTCGCCGCGCGGCGACGACTTCAGAATCCTTCACCTGGCCCAGCTTGCCGATGCGGTGGCTGTAGTCCCCGGCGCCGAACATCAGCATGTCGTAGCCTGGCACCGCGGCGATTTCGTCGATCTTCTCGAGTGCTTCGGGCGACTCGATCTGGAGGATGATGAACTTCTCGGTGTTGCAGTGCTGCACGTAGTCCGCGAGCGGGATCTGGCAGAAGAGGCCGTCCATATTTCCGGCGTCGAGCGCCTTGCTGCCGAGCGGGCGGCAGCGGACCATATCCACGATGTGGCGCGCTTCTTCCGCGCTGGTGACATGCGGGACCATGATGCCGGTGGCATCGCACTCGAAGGGCTTCAGATACTCGCTGTAGCTGCCTTTGCTCACGCGGACTACGGTGTCCATGTCGTAGAGCTTCGCGGCGCGGACCTGGTGTTCGAGATTCAGCCAGTCGTTGGGCACATGCTCATTGCACAGCCACACGGCGGAGGCTCCCGCAAGGCCGGCGAGCTCGATGATGCGTGGGTCGCTGAGGTTGAGCTTGAGGATGGTGGAATTCTGACCGGCGCGCAGTTCGCGGAGGATTCTGGAGGGGCGGAGTTTCATGAGGAGAGTCGGCGACCGGCTACCACTCGCCCTTCCGGTGGAATCTGGCTTTCACGTTCGCGCTGAACTGAGCGATCGACGCTTCGAGATTGCCGAGGATTTCCTCGGTGGCGAGCCCGGCGCTAGCCCGGGCGGCGGGAATGACGGTCTCGCATTCATTGGCATCCATGAAACGGACCGCTTCGAGCAAGCCGGGCTCCTCCTCGGGCGGGATGACGATGAAGCCGTGTTTGTCCGCGTGGATGAGTTCGCCGGGGCGGACGGTGCGGCCGAAGACTTCCACTTCACAATTCCAGCGGATCGGATGCACATGCGCGTGCCCTACGGAAAGGCGGCGGGCGAGGGCCTTGAAGCCCGCATTGGTCATCTCATCGACGTCGCGGATCGCGCCATCGGTGATCGTGCCGACACAACCGAGCGCGCGGTGCATATTCGCGCTCACTTCGCCCCAGGCGGAGCCGAAGGTGTGCGGCGTGTCGAGATCCTGCACGACGACGATCTTCGGCCCCGGAATGCTCGCGATGTAGCGACGGTATTCGATGCCGGCAGTGGGCCGCGCCTTCCGGTGCGAGGCATCGCCCGGCTGGATGACGAGGGTGACGGCATGGCCGACCATCGGACCCATCTGCGGCATGAAGTCGCGCGTCTCCTCGAGGTTGAAGGCGTCGGCGCCGGAGTCGCGCTTGGTGATTTGCTCCCAGCCATTGTAGATGGTGGGTGTGTTCCAGCGCTTGAGCTGGAGGAGGTCGGAATGTGAGAGCATGGGGGTCAAGGTGCGGAGATTTCCCAGATGGCGACGCCCATGTGGTACCGCTGATGGTTGACGCTGGCTTTCGAGTACCACGCGGTGATGATCTTTCCATCGGCGCGCTGCACGCTGCTGGGATAACCGCAGTCGGATTCGAGGGTGTGCGCGAGGCGGACGGGATGGCTCCACGTTTTGCCTTCGTCGTGGGTGAGTTTGGCGAGCACGCCGGTCTTGTCTTTGATCCGGCTGCCGTAGGCGAGCAGGATGCGTCCATCTTTCAGGCGGAGCAGGTGGCCATTGATTTCGTTCCGTGCGGTGACGCGCTGCGGCGGGCCCCAGCTCGCGCCGTCGTCTTCGGAGAGGAAGAGATCCATCGCGGTCTCGCGAGCGGCGGCCAGCCAGCGTTTCCCGCCGAGATGCAGGAGCGTGGTTTCGTTGCTCGTCTTGCCGATGATCGCAGTGCGCAGCCACGTCCGGCCATCGTCGTCGCTGCGGAAGTGCCAGGAGCGGTATCCTCTCGTTTTTGTGCTCTGAGTGGGATCGGTGAATTCGCCGCCGTAACACGAGACATGGAGCGCGCCGTCGGCGCCTTGCTTGATGTCGCCGAAGGGAACGTAGTGCGTCCATCCGGCATCGGGCGCGGGGAAATCTTTGATCTGCGACCACGTCGTGCCGCCGTCGCTGCTGCGGCAGACCCAGGTGCGAAGTATGTCATCCCGGAAGCCGGCCTGCTTCGGTCGCTGCGGCTGCTTTTCGTCGGTCCAGCCGGAGCAGAGGACGAGGAGGTCGCCGTTCTTCGCGAGACCGGCGGCGACGTTCATGCGGTTGGTGTGCGGGTCATTCGGCGCGGGGATGCCGCGCTTCGTCCAGAACTCGCCGTTCGCACTGTTCCAACACTCGGCGGCTCCGGCGACCTGCCCGTGGCTGGGCTGGCCGAAGATGGTCGCATTCATGCTGCCGTCGGGCATCTGCGTGAGGTTCGGCCACGCACAGACGTTGTCGATGGCGATGAGTCGCTGGATGGCCGGCAGTTCATTTTCCTGCGCGGGGATCGGGAGCGCGAGAAGGATGAGGGCGAGTGTGAGTTTCATAGCAATCAATCGGCGAAGCGCAGCGCGTAAAGATCGGCGTCCTTCATCTTCACGCGAAGGCGGATCGTCTGGCCGCTGAGTGCGCGGAGGTCGCTGCCGGCTTTCCAGGTGGTGATGGCGTCAAATTCATCGCCGTAGAGTTCCGGCATGTCCGCGAGGGTGAAGCCGCGGATGGGTTTGCCGCTCTCGTCTTGTAGCTCGACCTGCACCGAGCCGGCGGCGGAGGTGGCGTAGTTGAGCAGGAGTTTTGCGCCGGAGAAATGCAGCGGCGGAGTGGTGAACTCGCCGCCTTTCGCATCGGCGTGCATGGAGGCGAATCCTTGTTTGCGCACGGTGAGACGGCGGATGCGGTGATCGGCGTGGCGGTAGTGTTCGCTGATGTAGAGCGACCACTCCGTATCGCTGCTTTCGATGATGCCGCACGCAGTCATGTTACTGCGGTCCGTCCAATTCTTGAGATCGGGGCCGGGGCGCACCCAGGCTTCGAGGAAGGGACGATCCCACATCGCGCCGTCGCGGCTCGACATCAGGACGGCATCGGAGACGCCGGGGAATTTGTGTTCCGGCACCTTCAGGCGCGTGGGTATGAAACGCTTCGGAAAGGAGAGAAATACGTGCGGCGCGGTCGGGCAGGGGACCGTGGCGGACGTGTAGAAATGCTCCGCCGACGCGCCCTCGGCGTAGCGATGAGGCACGCCTTCGGACCACGCCAGAAAGTCGGTGGACGTGCTGCTCTGGATGGCGCGCACCTTGTTGCTGAAGATGCGGCTGAAGCAGACGTAACGCTCGCGCGTGGCATCCCAGAAGCCGAGATTCTGCGAATCGAACGCGCCCTTGGTGATGACGGGCGCCTGCTTGAGCTTCCGCCAGTGGATGCCGTCGGCGGAGGCAAAGGCATACAGGCCGCCGGGCGTCTCGCCCTGATGCCAGTTTTTGCCTGGTTGCTTCACGCCGCCGAGGGCTTTGTAACGCTCGTCGGGTTTTGCTTTTGGATTGGTGTCGAGGAACGGCGCGAAGTTGTGCGACTCCACGCCGCGCCAGATCACGTTGTTGTCCTTCGTGCCGCCGGCTTCGATGAGGCCGAGTTTCGGGCGCGTGAAATGAATGCCATCCGTGCTCTCGACGACGCAGGTGACCTGCGCATCGGAGTGATCGGAGCCGCCCGCGGAACCGCGGTAGTAGAGCCGGACCTTTCCACCGTCCTGGATCGCCGAGAAGTAGGCGCACGTCGGACCTTCCCATGGTCGGTCGGTCGTCAGCACGATCTCGCGCCTTACGGGTTCGTGCAGCTTCAGCGCGACTCCGTCTTTCTTTGCCACGAGGAACTCATCGACGAAAGGTTCCCAGCGCGAGCCGATGTCGAGCGGCTCGGCGATGGCGCGGGCCGCGACGAAGAGGAGGGGTGCGAGGATTGATTTCATAGGGTGGGATTAAAAATTGGTGCAGCGTCTTCGGGACACACACCCCATCTCATAGTTCGGAGAGGATGCTGGCGATCGGGACGATGGCGCCGCCGCGCTCGCGGCTGCGCAGGCCGGCGATGAGGACGGCCATGAGTTCGACGGTCTCCTCGAAGGGCAGCGGACGTGCGCCCGTGCGCAGCAGGTCGATGAAGGCGACGAGCTGGACGCGGAAGGCGTGGTAGGTGTCCGTGAGCTTCAATGGGAGATCGCCTTTCGTCCCGTAAAGATGAACGGCGCCGAAGCTGCCATACGCATCGTGCAGCGCGCCGATGGTGAGCCGCACTCCGGAGCGATGGGTGATGTGCATGACATCGCCTCCCGCGTCGCTGTGGGCCTGCACTGTGAGGAATCCGGCGCCGAGCAGCGGCGCAACGGCCTCGAGGGCGTGGATGCCGTAGCGCGCCCAGGTCTTGCAGGTGAAGCTCGTGATCCAGCGGAGGTCGCCGAGTTCCGCGCGCTGCTCCTCGTTCAGGCACGCCTCCGGCGCGTAACGCATGCCGCTCGTGGAGAGCATCACCTTTCCCTCCCGATGCCACTGCGCGAATTGGCGCAGGTCCGCGATGTTTGTGGCCAGTGGCTTGTCGATAAAGACGGGCAGGCACGCCGCGATGAAGGGCTGCACGCGTCGCACATGGTCATCGCCGTCGTCGGTCGCGATCACCACGGCATCGACGTGCCCGATCACCTCCTCGGGCGCGGCCACCACGTTTGCGATCGAGCTCGTGGCCGCGACCCGCGGGGCATCGGCGGGATCGTCGGTCCAGA
>JBGSYE010000498.1:0-4074 GCA_041751075.1 Chthoniobacteraceae bacterium | reverse complement strand
CCGAGCGCGGCGAGCGCATCGAGGACGCGCCCGATTTGCGCGTCCACGAAGGAGACGCTGGCCAAGTAGGCTTGGAGCGCCCGGCGACAGGTCAACTCGTCGAGGCCGTAGTTGGGCGTCGGGTTGTTGTGCGCGAAGGCGGCGGCGGGAATGTCGTCGCGATCGTCGGACGGCGCGGTCGGCAGTTGGATGCTCTCGAGCGGATACAGCTGGAAATATCTGCGCGGTGCGACGTAGGGCGTGTGCGGGCGGAAGAAACCGACCCCGAGGAAGAACGGTTCCGCGCGATGTTCCTCCATCAGCTTGATCGCTTCGGTGGCGATCATCCCGTCGGTCTGCTCGGTGTCCGCGCCGTCGGCGACGAGCCAGCTCAGCGCGGCGCTCACGGGTTTCTCCGGCGTGGGATTCGTGATCAAGGCTTCGTCAGCCACGTCGCGACCCTTGGGATTCACGACCTTTTGCCACGACGGCGGGTCATCGAGCCCATCCGTGCCGATGCCTTTCGGCACGTCGTAATGGTAAATCTTCCCGACCCGCGCCGAGAACCAGCCGTGGTGCTTGAAGAGCTGCGGCAGAGTCACGACCTCCGGCACGCTGGCGCGAAAGTGGCGGTCGAGATCGAAGACGCCGGTGGTGTCGGGCCGCAGTCCGGTGAGCACCGAAGCGCGGCTCGGATTGCAGAGCGGAATCTGGCAATAAGCGCGATCGAAGCGCACGCCGGTCGCGGCGAGACGGTCGAGGTTCGGCGTCCTGATCGCTGGATTCCCGGCGGAGCCGAGCACGTTGCCGAGATCGTCGACGGCGATGAAGAGGACGTTGAATTTTTCCGCCCCCGCCGCGCGGGTCCACGATCCCCATGCGATGAGCGCCGCGAGCAAGAGCGCGACGGCTCGGGTGACGAGTCCACGCGGAGGACGGAGGATGAAGCAAGCGGGCTGGTCACTCATGCGCGCGATCTTCGGAGAACGCGCCCGCCCTCTGCACGAACAGAACGCGCCGGCCCGCGCGCACCGAAGAGCGGGACCGCGACCCGAGAAAGTTCGCCAGCAAAGTCGCACGCGGCGATGCAGCGCGCGCCGGTCAATCCTCGGCGGCTTTGGCTTTCTTCTTCTTTCCCCGCACCTCGGTGCCGGGAGCCGGAGCCGGCACCACATCACCTTTCCACGCCTCGCTCACGGCGGCGCGCATCTCGCGGATGCGGTCGGCGTGCTGCGGGTCGGCGGCGAGATTCTGCCACTCATCGGGATCGGCTTTGAGGTCGAAGAGCTTCTGCGTTCCGCTACCGGAAATGGAGTAGCGGTATTGGTCGGTGACCATGCCGTGATCTTTGCCCGCGTGGATGAACGCGGGATATGGCCACTTGGCGGCGGGATCATCCAGTAGCGGCACGAGGCTGCGGCCATCGAGCCGCAGCCCGTCGCCGGCGACGCCGGTGAGCGCGAGCAGGGTCGGATAAAGGTCGATGCTTTCGACGATGCGCTGGCAGACGCCGGGCGATTTTCCGGGCGCGCGGATGAGCAGCGGGATGCGGTTGGCGACGTGGTAGATCGTGTTCTTCCGCCACAGGCCGTGCTCGGTGAGATGATAGCCGTGATCGCCCCACAGGACGACGATGGTGTTGTCCGCCTCACCACTGGCTTCGAGCGCGGCGAGCACGCGGCCCACCTGTGCGTCGGCGTAGGATACGCTGGCGAGGTAGCCCTTGATGAGGTTCCGCGCTTCGTCGTCGGAGACGCCCTCGTTCCATTTCGCCGCGTCTTTGCTCACGCCCGCGCCGCGATCCTCCGCGAGGATTTCGCGGTTCGACTCGGACGGCAGTAGAGGCAGTTCGATCTTCACGTCCTGGTAAAGGTCGAAGTATCGCTTCGGCGCGATCCAAGGCATGTGCGGGCGGCTGAATCCGGCGCAGATGACGAAAGGTTTGTCCTTTGGCCGGTCGCGGAAATAACCCGCGACGATGCTCGCGGTCTGGCCGTCGGTGAGGATGTCATCGTCGCCGTCCACGCCCATGTAGAGCAGCGATCCCCCGCCGCCGCCCTTCTTGCGGAAGTCCTCGACGACCTCCTTCGGCCCGCCCTCGATCACGACTTTCTTCATCAACTCGGGCGACCAGTCTTTGAAGCCATGGCGCCACATCTCGCCCGGGACATCCCAGGCGGCGGTGTCCACCTTCGGCACGCTGCCGTGATACACCTTGCCCGAGGTGGCGGTCCAGTAGCCGGCCTGGCGGAAGGTCGCGGGCCAGGTCTGCTGCGACTGGATCAGCTCCGGAAAGCCGCGCTGCTTGCCCGCGCCGGAGTAGTCGATGCGCCGCCCGGTGAGCATGGAGGCGCGCGAGGGCAGGCAGAGCGGATAGGTGACGTAAGCACGGTCAAAGCGCACGCTCTGCGCCGCGAGTTTGTCGATGTGTGGCGTGATGGCGCGGTTCGCGCCATACGCACCGATCTCGGGCCGCAGGTCGTCGATGGCGATGAAGAGGATGTTCGGTCGGTCGGCGCCGTGCAGCGCGGAGAAAGGCAGCAGAAGGAATACAGCGAGGCGGGTGAGTTGGCGTTTCATGGGAGTTGGCTAGTTTTGAAAAAAGTTACTTCGCACCGGGCCGGGTGAAACCCGCCTGGCTGGTCTTGAGCGCGGCCTGCAATTCTTCGCGGACCGCGCGCTGCGGCGGCGTGAGTTCGGGCAGCTTGAGCGGATGTTGTTCGTCGCGATCCGCCGCGAGGTCGTAAAAGCGCTCGTCCGCGTAGAGGCGATAGCCGCGGTTGAAAACACATTCGATCACCTTGTCCTGCCTGGGGTTGTTGGCGAACCATTGGTAAATCCAGGCGCGCGCCGGCGCACTCTCTTTCCCCAGGCAGTGCGCGAAGAAACTCTGCCCGTCGCACGGCACGTCGGGCGACAGCTTCACCCCCAGAACCTCCGAGATCGTCGGAAAGAAATCGGTGAAGTCCACCAAGGCATCGCACACCCCCACGGGCACGCGGCCCGGCTGGCTCACGATCAGCGGCACATGCACGCCCGTGTCGCTGGTCAGCCCTTTGCCGCCGGGATAAGTCGAGCCGTCTTTCATCATCATCGTGAAGGTCTTCTTCGTGCCGTTGTCGCTCGTAAAGATCACCAGCGTCCGCTTGCGCAGGTCCAAGGCCTCGAGCTTCGCGACGATCCGGCCCACATCGTCGTCCATGCGGCTGACCATCGCGGGATAGTTCGCCTTGGCCTCCGTATATTGGTCGGCCGCCGCGTAATCGGCGGTGTTCGGCAGCGGGGCGATCGGCGAATGCACCAGCACCATCGGCAAGTAGAGCAGGAACGGCTGGTCGCGATGGCGCTCGATGAAGTCGATCGCAAAATCCCGCGTGATGTCCGGCCCGTATTCACCTTGGGAGTGGTGGGTGAGCTTTCCGTTTTGCAGGATGTCCGGGTTTTTGTAACGCGGCGAGTCGTTGCGCTTTCCCTCCGTCACGCAGTATTCGTCGAAGCCAAAACGATCGGGGAGCGAGACGCCGCCTTTGCCCGCCAGCTTCCACTTGCCGGCCAGGCAGGTCGCATAGCCGGCCTCTTTCGCCACCGCGCCAAAGGTGCGCTGACTCTTCTCGAGGTAGGACGTGTCCACATGATTCCGCCCGTTGTGCTGTCCCGTCATGATCGCGATCCGCGAGGGCGTGCAGAGCGGCAGCGAATAGCAATGGGTGAACCGCATCCCCTGCGCGGCGAGTTGGTCGAGGTGCGGGGTGTCGAAGTTGGCCGCGCCATAGACCGGCAGGTTCGCGTGGCTGAGGTCGTCCGCCATGATCAGGACGATGTTCGGCCGGTCGTCCGCCGCCGCTGCGGCGAAGATCAGGGCGGGCAAAATGCCGAGGACAGTGAGTAGCTTATTCATCGGGATGGAGTGGTTCGGCGATGGCAGACTTCGCGGCGCGAATCGGGGTGAGTGGTTCGGAGGGCTGGCCGCGAGTTTCGATGTCGAGATTTCTCGAACGGCGAAGAAGAAAAAAAGTTGCTGGCATTCCTCCGCCGACGCGGCGGGCTTTCCCGAGCGCGTCCCGCCCGCGCCGGTCGGCTGGGAAGGTCGCTCCG
>JBGSYE010000497.1:0-3039 GCA_041751075.1 Chthoniobacteraceae bacterium | reverse complement strand
CGATGCGCGCCGCGCTCGATCGCCTCGAAGCGGGCGGCTCGACCAATGGCGCGGGCGGCATCCAGCTCGCGTATGAGCTCGCCGCGAAGAGCTTCATCAAAGGCGGCACCAACCGCGTGATTCTCGCGACCGACGGCGACTTCAATGTCGGCATCACGAATCAGAGCGACCTCGTGGATCTCATCACGCAGAAGGCGAAGGGCGGCGTGTTCCTGAGCGTGCTCGGCTACGGCATGGGCAACCTCAAGGACTCCACGCTCGAGAAGCTGGCCGACAAAGGCAACGGCAACTACGGCTACATCGACACGCTGGCCGAGGCGAAGAAGACGCTTGTCGAGCAGATGAACGGCACGCTCTACACCATTGCCAAGGACGTGAAGATCCAGGTCGAGTTCAACCCCGCGCAGGCCAGCGCCTACCGGCTCATCGGCTACGAAAACCGGCTGCTCGCGAAGGAGGACTTCAACGACGACAGGAAGGACGCGGGCGAGATCGGCGCGGGGCACAACGTCACCGCGCTCTACGAGATCGTCCCCGCGGGTGCTTCGGCGCCCGGAGTGACGCCTGTGGTCGATGAGTTGAAGTACTCCGCCAAACCCGCCAGCGCACCGGCCGAGAAGCCAGCAGTCCGTGGTCAGTCGTCAGTCGTCAGTCCTGAGCTGCTGACTCTGAAGTTGCGCTACAAGAAGCCCGACGGCGACGTGAGCGCGAAGCTGGAATTTCCGCTCACCGATCGCGGCGAGACTTGGGAGAAATCGTCGCAGGATTTCCGCTGGGCCGCCGCAGTGGCGAGCTTCGGGATGATGCTCCGCGATTCGCCGCACAAGGGCGGCACCACTTGGGACTCGACGCTCGAACTCGCCCACGAAGGCAAAGGGGACGACCGCACCGGCTATCGCGCGGAGTGCATCGGCCTCATCGAAAAGGCGCGGACGCTGCGTCCGTAGCGCGAGTGTGGCTTCCAGCCCACTCGCGATCAGCGCGCGCCAGGTAGCGAGTGGGCTGGAATCCACACCCGCTCTTCACGAAAATTCTTTACCGGCGCGGAGGCCTTCGCGCTAGGTTGCCGGGAAGTTTCACCCTCTCCTCCCGCCGCCCCCATGAATTCCACGCAAGTCCTCGAACTGTTCGTAGAGCAAGGTGTGATCGACGAGGCCCAGCAGCAGGACATCGCGGCAGAGGTCGCGCTCTCCGGCAAGCCGCTGCCCGATGTGATGGTGGACTACCAGATCTGCACCGAGGAGCAGTTCTATCAGACGCTGGCCTCGGCGCTCGGCATGGATTTCATGGATCTGCGGGAGTTCGTGCCTCCGAATGAAACGCTGCGGCTCATCCCCGCCGGCCTCGCGCTGCTGCACCGCGCCTTTCCGCTCGGCGCCGAGGGCAACACGGTGCATGTGGCGCTGGGCGATCCGCTGAACGCGCAGACGGCGGAGGATCTCCGGTTCGCGATCGGCCGGGAAATTCAGGTGGTGGTCGCGCCGTCGCACCAACTCGAGGAACTGCTGAAGAAACATTACGGCGCGGACGCCGGAAGCATGGACGACATCCTCTCCCAGCTCGGTGGCGAACTCGAGATCGTGGACGGCAACCTAAACGTCAAAGAACTCGAGGCGGAGGCGAACTCGACGCCGATCATCCGCTTCGTCGATCTCGTGCTCTACCAGGCGGTGCAGGATCGCGCCTCGGACATCCACTTCGAGCCCTTCGAGATGGAATTCAAAATCCGCTACCGGGTCGATGGCGCGCTTTACGAGATGGCGCCACCGCCGCGGCATCTCGCGCTGCCGGTGATCTCGCGGGTGAAGGTGATGGCGAATCTGAACATCGCCGAGCGCCGCCTGCCACAGGACGGGCGCATCCAGATGAATGTGGGGGGCAAGCCGATCGACCTGCGCGTCTCGACGCTGCCGACTCAATTCGGCGAATCGGTCGTGCTCCGCGTGCTCGATCGCTCCTCGGCGAATCTGAATCTGGAGATGCTCCAGATGCCGCCGGCGATCTACGACTACATCTGCCGCACCATCGAGAAGCCGAACGGCATCTTCATCGTCACCGGACCCACTGGCTCCGGCAAGACCACGACGCTCTACGCGGCGCTGAACAAGGTGAACACCGTGGATACGAAGGTGCTCACCGCCGAGGATCCGGTGGAATACGACATCGAGGGCATCATCCAGGTGCCTGTGAACGAAAGCATCGGCCTGAACTTCGCCCGCGTGTTGCGCGCCTTCCTCCGCCAGGATCCCGACCGCATCATGGTCGGGGAAACGCGCGACATTGAGACCGCGCAGATCGCCATTCAGGCCGCGCTCACCGGCCATCTCGTGCTCTCCACCCTGCACACGAACGACGCGCCCGGCGCCGTGACGCGACTCATCGACATGGGCGTCGAGCCCTTCCTCATCTCCGCCTCGCTCGAAGGCGTGCTGGGCCAGCGGCTCATCCGCAAAGTGTGCCTGGAATGCCGCACCCCCTACGAGCCGAGCGAAGTCGCACTCTCGCAGCTCGGCCTGAGCCCGCACGAGATCGGCGACAAGCAGTTCTACTATGGAAAGGGCTGCGACACCTGCAACAACACGGGCTACAAAGGCCGCAAAGGCATCTACGAGCTGCTCGATGTGAGTGATCCGATTCGCGAGATGATCAACCAGCGCGCCCCGTCGGTGGTGCTCAAGCAAAAGGCCATCGAACTCGGCATGACCACCCTGCGCGAAGACGGCCTGCGGGCGATCTACGACGGCGAGACGACGATCGAGGAAGTGCTGAAGTACACGTAAGCGCGTCGCGGGACACTGGTCCGCGCTTCCCGCGTCAGAAGCGGAATATCGACTGGCTCTACGCCGCGCCCCGCCCGCAACAGTTTTTGAATTTCTTCCCGCTGCCGCACGGGCACGGTTCGTTGCGGCCGACCTTTGGCGCTTCGCGGCGCTGCGGGGGGTGCAGCGCGCTTTCGAGCGAGGGCTCGGAGTCCGGCTCCATAGCTCGCGTCGCTCCAGTCGGAGCCTGCGGACGCACACCCGCTGGGCGGCCCGCGCC
>JBGSYE010000496.1:0-4810 GCA_041751075.1 Chthoniobacteraceae bacterium | reverse complement strand
GAAGCCAGCGTAATGCGGAAAAGCAATCCAGCCGTCCCGTCTCCGGAACGGCTGGAAAAGTCGTGTGACCCAATCTGCGCAATGGGCGCCTGCTGAGCCTAGTAGTTCGGTTGTGGCTTCATGCCAGGGCTGCCGGATTTGGCACGGGTCATGGACTGAGAGGAGTCATCGGAGTGCATGGAAGAGCAGCCGGCGAGGGGGAGGCAAAGAAGGGCGGCGGCGGCAAGGAAGAGGAGTGGTTTGATCATAGTGCCACCTCATCGGCTGACAGGGAGAAGGTGGATGCCTGCAGCCTGCACTTTGCTCTGACCCGGCCAGAACCTCCTTCGCCGGCGATTAACGGTCATGCTCTACACTATCGCGGTCATCCTCCTCATCCTCTGGCTCGTCGGCTGGCTCGGGTTTAACATCCTCGGCGGCTTCATCCACATCCTCGTCGTCCTCGCCGTGATCGCGGTCGTCATCTCCCTCGTGAAGAAAGTCTAGCCCCCGCGCGGAAACCTGTCTCCATCCCTATGCCCACAAAAAAAGTCACCGTTCACGCCAGGGCGAAAACCGCTCTCCCCGACTCTGCGAATCGACCGAAAACCAGAATCGCCGGCTACACGAAGAAGAACACGCGGATGCAACCGGTCCTCGGCGAAAAGAAGGCCAAAGCAATCCGCGACCGGATCGGGAAGTAGCCGTTAACGCGCCTCCGTCACGCACGCAATGAGAGAGGCGGCCTTCAGCCGCCCGCCGCCCTCGGCGCTGGAAAGCCGCCCTTCCCAGCGGCGGCCGCCTGCGCCCAATTGAAGACCGGCTTTAACGCCGTGCCGCCGGGCGAAGGGCGAGGCGATTCTCGACGGACTGCACGCCGGGCACCGACAACGCCACCTTCTTCGCGGTCGCTTGGGCCTCCCGATCGCGCACCGTCCCGCGGAGGATCACCGCGCCGCTTTTCACCTCCACCCGCAGGTCGGCGGCCAGCACGTTGGGATTGGCGAGGAGACCCTTGATCACCGCAGTCTGGATTTCTTCATCCGTGCGGAGATGCGTCGGCGGCAGACGCGCCGGCGGATTTTCCGCTGCTGTTGCGAAGGGTGCGGCAAAGATGAGAAAGCCGGTCGCCAGGCGGGTCAGAGTGCGCATGGCGATACCTCAAAAGGCCGGCGCACGGGAGAAATCCCCGGCTCCCGGGGGTGCGGCGGGATCGTAATCCGGCGCCTCCTGGATGATGGCGCGCGGCAGGTTCACTAAGCCCAGCGCTTCGGTGGAGGGATGGTGCATGGGGATGACGAAATCGTTCATCGCGGTTGCTATTCCACCGCGTCTTTCACGGCGTCCTTCGCGTCTTCCCCGGCATCGCGCACCTTCTCACCAGGCCGGCGGTCCAGGGCGTCGTCCACTTTGTCCTCGATTTTTTCGCCGGTCGTCTCCGGTCGGTCGCACGCGATGAAGGTGGCGATCGCCGCGAGACCGAGCAGGGTGCGGAGGAGGTGAGTCATACCCATGGAAACGCACCGCGCCTGCCCTGCGGATGTAACCGGTGACCGCGAAACTTCGGCAAGGCCGCGCCGCCCGCGAGGCCCGATCTTCAGGCATGAACCCATCCGATTCTGGAACGGAAAGGATTCGCGACCTCGTGAAAACTTTCTCCACAGCCATGCTCATCACGCACCGCGACGACGGCGGCCTGCATGCGCGGCCGATGGCGATTGCCGATGTGGCGGAGGATTGCACGCTGTGGTTTGTCACCGGAAAATCCGGCGGCGTCGCGGCGGAGGTCGCGGGCGATCATGCCGCGCACGTCGTCTGCCAAAAGGACCATAGCGCCTACCTCTCCATCGCCGGCACAGCGGCTCTGGCGCAGGATCGCGCGCGGGTCGATGAGCTTTGGCGGGAGCCGTTCCGCGTCTGGTTTCCCGGCGGGAAGGACGATCCGAATCTGGTGCTCATCTCATTTCGACCCGAGCGCGCGGAGTATTGGGACAATACCGGCTTCAACAAAATCGCCTACCTGTGGGAAGCCGCCCGCGCCTACGTCACCGGCGATACCCCGGCGGTGAAGGAAGGCGAACAACACGGCGAGGTGCGACTCGCGTAGTCATACGATCCTTACTTTCAACTCAGGCCTCAACCGCGATCCCGCGCACAAACTATGAAACCAACCACCCTCATTCCACTCTCCGCCGCCGCGCTTTGCTTCAGCCGAGGCCGACAAGGAAAATATGGACGCCCGCATGAAGGCCGAGAAACAAGCCCCCGAAGACGCGTCGAAGAATCTCAAGAAGGCGGGCGAGGACACCGCCGCCGCCTTGGAGGAGAAAGCGAAAGCGGTGCGCGACGCAAAATAACCGGAGACGTTTCCATGAAACTGCGCACCTATTTTTCGATTTTCACAGCCTTCGCGCTGCTCACGGCGAACGTCTTCGCCGGCAATCGCGTCACGACGGGGAAAGTGACCGCGGTGGATCCTAAGGCCGGAACGATGACCGTTCTTTCCGATCAAACCCGGCGTCCGATCGACTACACCGCGCTGAGCCGCACGCCGGTCCAGTTTGGCAGTGGAAAAGTGGCGACGCTGGCCGATGTCGCCGTCGGTCAGGCGGTGGCGGTCGAGTATGCGACGGTCGGGAAGAACATCGCGGTCGCGAAAGTGATGATCCCGAATCCGGAATCACCCGCGGCTCCTGTCGCCCGCAAACCCCTGACTCCCGGAGAGCGGAGCGGGCTGACCAGCCCAGCCGCGCTGGACGATGACATCACCACGCAACCCGGCAGCAAGGCGAGGACTGATAACGACATCACGACGCGAGCCGGCAGCAAGGCGCGGATCGACAACGACATCACCACGCAGCCGGGCCGCAAGGCGCGAACCGACAACGACATCACCACGCAGCCGGGCAAGAAAGTGCCCGGTGATGGCGACATCACGAAGAAGGCCGGCAACTAACTTTCCCGCCTCCCTGTTTTCTGATTTTGCGCAGTCAAACAGTGGAAATGGGATCAGCCCCAGCGCTCGGCGAGCCGGCGCAATTCCTCGAGGAGCGTCTCCACTTTCTTGAGATCGCGACGCCGGCCTTTGGCGGGCTTGATCTCGAGATTGCGCAGGAGCGAGAGCATGTCTCGGAGGTCGTGGGCGCGGCCGGCCGGGAGTTTCTTTCCGCTCTGGGCGTCGCTCCTGACCACCGCGATCAGATCGGTGATCTCGCTCTCGATCTGGCCGGCGTATGCGGTCAGAAGATCGCGGAAGGTTTTCCGCAGGAATGCCAGATCTTCAGCGACGCTGAGGTGCTGGAAGTCGGAACTGGACCTGGGCGCGGGATCTCCTTTCAAGGGCGGATCGCATGCTCCGCCACGCCTCCCTTCCGTCAACCCGTGATTTGTGAACTTTGGGCTATTTCCGGAGGGTTTGCCTCACCGCCTGGCGCGATAACGAGTCGCGGACGTGCCGGCGGTAGGCGTCGCGGAGAGCCTGGATGACGAGTTTTTGAGTGCTCCGTGGGCAGCGCGGACGGTGCTCATTTCCAGGAGGGGGGGGGCATGCGGTCGTTGGCATCGCTGAAATGAGAGCAGGTTCGATGCTCGGATTCCGCGACTCGAATGTGACAGGAACGTGAATTCTGCGGTCGGGGCGCGGTGCGCCTTTGACACAGGACTGAAACCTGCCCTTTAGGTGTCCATGCATCCGAAACACTACCGCACTGGCTGGATCTCCGATGTCCATCTCGGCACCCGGGGCAGCAAGGCGGAAGCGCTCCTCGAGTTCCTCCGCGAATACGAGTTCGACACGCTCTACGTGGTGGGCGACCTCATCGACGTGTGGCAGCTCCGCCGCGGCATCTACTGGCCGCAGGCGCACAACGACGTGATCCAGAAACTCCTGCGTGCCGGCCGCAAAGGCACGCGGATCATCTACATTCCCGGCAATCACGATGAATTTGTCGCAGACTTCGTGGGCGACTTCGGCGCGGTGACCATCGAGCCGCGCGCCATCCACGAGACTGCGGACGGGCGGCGGCTGCTCGTCATCCACGGCCACGAACTCGACGCCGTGGTGCAGAATATCAAGTGGCTCGCCCACCTCGGCGACTTCGGCTATAACCTGCTCCTGCGCCTCAACCATCCGCTCAACTTCCTCCGCCGGCTCTGCGGTCTGGGCTACTGGTCGCTGAGCGCCTACGCGAAACAGCGGGTCAAGAGCGCGGTGAATTTCATCGGCAAGTTCGAGGAGGCGATCGTGCGCTTCTCGCGCGAAGACGGCGTCGATGGGGTCGTCTGCGGGCACATCCACTCCCCGATGATCCGCGAGATCGGCGGAGTGCGGTACTTCAACAGCGGCGACTGGGTGGAGAGCAACTCCGCGCTGGTCGAAGACCACGCCGGTGAGATCGAGCTGATCCGAAACTTCGGTTCAACGACGATTGCCGCGCGCGTCGCGGCGCTGCCGGCCGACCTGGCGCACGCCTGACCGGTACGATTCTCGCATTCGATCAGCGCGAAAAGGCCCTGAGAGCCCCGGCGGCAGTTTTCGGCGAAACTGCGCCACCACCGAAGAAATTGCCAAGCTGCCAGCGAACCGCGAATCACCTTCCCGCCTGCATTCCCCGCCGTGTCTCCGCCATCCGCCACCTCTCATTCCGCTGCGCGCCGAGCCACCGCCAGCGGACTTCGGGAGCGGTGCGCCGTGCTCGGGCGTCGCATTTTCCACCGTCGGATGCACGTCGGCCTCGCTGTGGTGGCGCTCATGGCGATCTGGATTCGGCCCCGGCCGCTCTTCGGCAATCGCCAGCAGGTCGGTGAGATCGTATCATTCGGCTTCGTGCTG
>JBGSYE010000495.1:0-6382 GCA_041751075.1 Chthoniobacteraceae bacterium | reverse complement strand
GGGAACTTTCCCGAGCGGGAACGCTCCTTTCGAGAGCAGCATGGGAACTTTTCTAAGCGGGAATGCTCGTTTCCCGAGCAGGAATCATCATTTCAGAGCCGGTCCCGCCGGCTTGGCGGCACCGTCGAGCACGGCAGCCCGCTCCGCAAGGCGGGCGATCAGCTCGCCCTGCATCGGGAGGTCCTTCCGCTCCACCGGCTTCCGCCTCCGCTCCTGCCAGAAGATGTTCACGTAATGCCACGGTCCTTGATGATACTTCCTCCGTCGCGCCGGGTGGTTGGTCGCCCGGACGATGTCCGGCCACGTCGAAGCCCGCAGGAAAAGCTCCCGATCCCGCGCCGCCTGCGGCAGCGCCGACCCCGCATCCTCCGCCAGCAAATCCGAATCCCACGGCGCCCCGCGCAAGAGCGCCACCGCCTTCGTGCGCGTGGAGGCATCCATGTGATCCCAAGCCACCGCCCCCACCACCCGATGCCCCTTCTGATCCCAAGCCCGCGCGGGGACCGGGAAGAGCGCGAGGGCGAGGAGGAGGGATAACGACGGCGTCTTCATCCGGGCATGAGAACGAAGTGGTCTGGTGGCAGTCGAGGAGGATTGCGGAGCGTAGAGCGAGTGTGCCGGCAGGCCACTCGCTTTCGGCGGGCGCACAGATAGCGAGTGGGCTGTCCCCACACTCGCTCTACGGCTTGGTGATCTCGACCTGGTAAAACTTCGTCGTGCCGCTAGCGTTGAGGTCGGTGACGGTGCGTTCCTGGGCGTTGTCGGTGAAGGAGGAACTGCCGAGCGGGGCGAAGGTGCCGGTGAGCAGGCTCGGTTTCGCTTTCACGACGTAGGTGCGGCCGGGGAAGCGCGGGCTGAAGATCACGCGCTTCTGGCTGGGCTGGCCGGGGACCGCTTCGAGGCGCAGGCGGAAGACGGAGTTGGCGTCAGTAGGGATGAGTCCGGCGGTGTATTCGAAAGCGTTCGTCTGCCCGTCGCGGTCGAAGTCCACGAGCGGACCGGCGTTCGCGTTCGGCGGCTGGCCGAAGTTGTCCACCTGCCACCTGTCGTCGATTTGGTCTCCGGCGTAGGCGCCGAAGTTGTCGATGTTCACATTCAGCACGGTGAGCGCGAGGGTGCCGGTGTTGCCGGCAAAGATGCCCTGCGCAGTGGCCGCGGTATTTTGATAGACGATCCCTGCAGTTGCGAGCCCGCTCGCGCTGATCGCAGTGAGCGGCCCGCCCGCGACGCTCCACGCGACGGAGGCCGCGTTCACCGCGAGCGTCGTCGCGTCGTCGAGGAGTTGCGCGGCGCTCAATTGCTGCATGCCTCCCTCATTGATGGTCGTCGGGGTCGCGTTGAGCGCCAAACCCACGATGTCGTAAAGCTGCGCAACATAACCGCTCTTCAGCGTCTCGGATGGCGACGCCACGCCGGAAATACCGCCGATGGCGCCGATTCCACCGTTGATCGTGTAGTTCGCGCTGGTCACGCGGCTCCCACCGCTGTCAGTGATCTCAGCAGTGATCGAATAACTTGCGCTGCTGCGAGGAGCAGCGTGCAGAGCGCCGCAGATTGCGGTTAAGGCACTGAAAAGGATCAGAGCGTTGGTTTTCATTTGGCGGGCCGTGTGGCTGCATCCTCTCTACCGCCCTCTCGCTCGGACTTGGCGGCCATGTCCTCGGCGTCTTTAAGTGCATGTTGCGCCCGGCGGCACGTGGACGGCCAGAGCGGGGGATCGGCGTCGGGGAGTGAGGGGGTCTGTTGCTGTTTTCATCGTACGTTCCTCCGTTCATGGCGCTCCAATCGTGACGGACCCGGCGCGCGTGGCGCGAAGCGTGACGGGTTGGCTGATGGTCAACGTTTCGTTGTACGCGCCAGGGCGAAGCAGCAGCAGCACAATGTCCTGCGCGGTGGTGGCTACGCCGACGGCATAAGCCACCGTGCGGAGCGGCGCTGTGCTGCTGGTGCCAACGCCGGAGTCGATGCCCATCGTGCTGACGAAGCACGTCCTGCCCGACGTGACCTCGAGGCGCGCGGCGTTGGCATTATCGGTCCATTTGTCCATCTGCTGCTCGGTGAAGAGAAATCGTGTGGGGCCGAACCGCTCCGCGTCCGTGAGCGTCTTATTCTGAGCCGGGTCGTCGTAGAAGAGTTGGTAGTACGACATCGCGTTGTTGGCCGTGTTGTCCACCAGCGTCTGCCGCGCCAGGGTCAGGGCGGCATAGTCCATCGACCAATTGAACTGCGCGAGGCCGTTGCGAATGGCGGTTTCATCGCGGAGACCTGCCTGGTTGTCACGAGCCGTATCGGCGATTCCGTCGTCTCCGCTGTCATTGAAAGTATGATAGAGTTCGAAAAAGTGTCCTATCTCATGAAGCAGGTTGCCTGCGACCTTGTAGTTCTCGGTCAGGTAAAATTCGGGGGCCACATTGCTGGAGATCAGTTGGTAGGAAGAAATAACGAGATCTCTACCTTCCGAGGGAAAGGCGCAATAAGAGAAGTCGCCATTGTTGATGTAGAGATTCATGGCCGAATAGTTCCATGCATAGAGTGCAGAGTCGGCCTTGGCAGCAGCCTCGAAGTTCGCGTTTGCGGTAGCGTCGTTTTTGAGATCGGTGTCATACCATTTGCTCGGACCAGTCGTATCGTTCACGCCTCCGATCCGTTGGAAGTCCTGGCTCGCGTCGAGATCGACCAGCCGCACGCGGAAGCCGCGCCAGGTGTTGGCCAGCCAGCGGTTCATGAGGTCGAAGACCTGCCGCAGATTCGCGTCATCGGTGCCGGCGGGAGGCAGGCCGGTGGCCGGATCGACCACGAATTTGACGGAAACATCCAGCCAGATGAATTCATCGGCTACTGCCGTAGCGGGGCCGACGAGGAGACAGGCGAGCAGCGCGAGGAGAAAGGCGAAGCGGTTCGATTTCATGGCCGTGTGGGGTGGCGGGATTCAATTATTGCAGCGTCACCAGCACCAGCACCATGCCTGTGCCTTCTGTTAAGGAACTCATGGCCTTGCCAATCACAGCCCCTTGGGCCCTCGCATAGTCTGTGACTTTCATGGAGTGACCGGGCGTGTTCGATGTGGTGAGCAGGTCGCCCGGTTGGATCGCGCCGTTCGATGCATCGGCGTGCACATATACCCGGCCGCTTAATGCCACATCCTGCCCGCCTTCGTTAAATCCTTCCTGACTGAGGCGAATCCCGGAGCGGACGCCATTGGCGCCGCTGAGTATTCCCGCGACACGTCGATCATACGCGCGATCGCTGACTTTCAATCGGCCTGGGTTTTCCTCGTCGATCACTACTACTGCGCCTTTAGGGGCGTCTTCGGTAGCGATGTCGAAGGGTTCGGCCAGATCCGCGCCATCAATCTTGAGGACTTTCACCGAGACGGTGCCGCTGGCGTTGATGGTCATCACATCGAGACGGCCGCCCAAACCCGCGCCAAGCCACCGAAAGAAAATTTGGTTGGCGGCGTTATCAATGACAAAATCCTGCGTGGTGTTGGCAGTGTTTCCATCGGCGCGCAGATGCAGGCGCGCAGCGTTTCCCTCGATGATGCCAAGCCCAGTTCCGGAGGTATAGGAGTGAAAGCCTTTCCAGCTGTCCGGATAGCCAAGACTGTTGATTGGGTTGGGTGTGCCGAAGCCGACGTTGTTCATTGTGCTGATGGCAATGGCGGAAGCCAAAATGCCGGACTGCAGCAGCAGCTTGTTGGTGGTCGACCGGAGGACGAGATCACCTTGGGCAGCATCCGTGCTGTAAGCTCCGTTTGCACCTGCGAGCGCGAGATAGCCGCGGTCTGCGGGTGAGCTGTCGAAGAGACCGTAGCCGAAACTAGCGCCAACACTTTGAGTGCCCAAGCGCATACTCCCGACCACATGCAGCTTATCGGCTGGGCTGGTGGTGCCGATGCCGACGCTACCTTGCACAAACAGTCCGTTCGCAGGCGGAAAATCGTTGAGCGCTCCAATTGATGTCCCGCCATTGGATCCGACCGTGAATCTGGAGAGGCCATCGATCTGCAGCCGCATGGGACTCCCGTCGGTCGCAAGCGCACTGACGTGGAGTTTCGAAGTGGGGCTCGTGCCGATGCCGACGCGGCCACCGCTGCGAAAGACATCCGCGCCAGCCACCGACCAGAGGCCGACGTCGCTGGCGAGTTTCGCGGCGTTGACCGACCCGTTGGCGAGCTGAATGCTGCCCACCGCGCCGGCGGCGATGTTGGCGAGACCGACAGCGCCAGCACCAATCTGAGTGCTGCCCACGGCGCCAGCGGCTATGTTCGCCGCCTGCACGGCGTTCGTGGCGAGTTGGGTGTTCGCGACAGCTCCGGTGGCGATCTTCGTGGTGGTGATCGCGTTGCTGGCGATGGCGTTCGAGGACACGGAACCGTCCGGCAGGTAGCCAGTGGGTGCGAGGCGCTGGTCTGGCGTCAGAAGCTGCGAGCCGTTGGTGCCGTCGTTGAACCACACGCGCAGGCGCACGTCGCCATTCGTCCACACGCTCGCCGGGATTGCCTGCGTCATGCCCGGCACTGTCGTGTCGCCTAGAAGGACGGAGTAGAGGCCCTTGGTGACGGGGAGCGAGACGGCAGCACCCGGCTCCGTGTTGCCGGCGGAACCGTCATTCTTCCAAAGCAAGGTCGGGCCGGTGCCTTGGACGAGGGCGAACTTGAAGAGGCCGTTGGGCGGGCTGTTGAAGTTCGTCGTGCCCACGGCGACGCGGCCCTGGTAGTTGATCAATTGCGGCACCTGCGCGTGGAGTGCGGTGCCAAACAGAAACAGGCTGCCGATGGCGGCCGTGATGAATCGCGACTTCATGGGGTTCCTCCAATGGGGTTTCGGTTGTGAATCGAAAGGAAGGAATCTCACCGCTGCGGGCGCATTCGCCCGCTCTCACCACCCTGTGCAGGTCCACAAGTTTCGATTCTTGGTGGGAAGGGATTCTTGACCCCTCCGCGTCAGTGTCAAACACGAAGTTTGACGCTCGAGAGGGAAGCGAGCGGGGCGAGCGGGTCAGCTTCAGAAATTCGCTGTTTTCAGTCAGGTCGTGCCCTGAGCCGGCCCATTCTTCCCGACAGTCCCATTGCAGCAAGAGGTCGCCTCTCATTTGCCAGCTCCCGCCATGTGCAATGGCGTCGTGCAGCAAGGCCGGGAAGTCCGACCGGGGCAACGCGCGCTGGTGCTCATGCGCGGTCCCGGAGGCGAATTCGAGGTGCCGTTTGACGATGTCGTCTTCGGCGGTCCGGCGCGAAACGAGAGCCGCCACTACTGGATCCAGCGCGAGGGAGCGGAGCCGGTGCTGGTGCCGGACATTTCGAGATTCGGGGAGAAGGACAAGGCGACGAAGGAGCAGCATTCGGAAGGAGCGCCTCTTGGTCGGGCACCGGCTCAGATTTCCCAGTGTTCCAAAGGGAGCGTGGCGATGCGGCTGAACTCCCCCGTATTGTGCGTCACCAAAGTGAGATCATGCTGCAGGGCGATGGCGGCGATCTGGAGATCGTGCGGGCCGACGCTGCTGCCGATGCGTTCGAGAGCGCGTCGGGTTTCCGCACATCTCCGGGCGCTTTCGTCGTCGAAAGGCAGCGACGCGAACGGACGCAGAAACACGTCGAGTTTCGCATGTTCGCGGGCCGGATCGGTGCTGCGTTCGGCTCCGTAGCGAAGCTCATAGACCACGACCGCACAGAGCACCACCTCGCTCGCCGGGGTCGCTTGCCAGCGGGCGATCAGCGGCGCATGGCGCTGGCGGAGGAAGGTGATGCAGGCGTTGGTGTCCGGCAGGTATCTCATGCCAGCGGCAACCGGGTCTCGAAGTCCCCCTGCTGACCCCGGCGCAACTCGGGCATGGAGCCGGCGACCTGCTCGAAGAAGCCTTTCGGCCAGCCGTTGGCATCCAGTTCCGATGCGGGTGCCACCGGTCGGACGTGAACCGTGACCGCGACTTCGGCATCGAGGACGCCGACGTGGAAGCTTAGGTTGAGCACGCCTTCGCTCGTGGTGTGCGCCCGGGTTTCGATGGTCTCAGGGGACATGGAAAGCATTGTAGTCGAGGCGGTGTCTCTGCTTCAAGCGGCGAGTTGCCGAAGAAAGTGAGATCATGTGCAATCGCTTCGTCCAGAAAGGGCGAGAAGTCTGACCGGGGCAACGCGCGCTGGTGCTCATACGCGGTCCCGGAGGCGAATTCGAGGTGCCGTTTGACGAAGCCGTCTTCGGCGGTCCGGCCCGGAAGGAGAGCCGCCACTACTGGATCCAGCGCCGAGGGAGCGGAGCCGGTGCTGGTGCCGGACGTTTCGAGATTCCGGAAGAAGGACAAGGCGACGAAGGAGCAGCCCTGGGATGACGTGCCCGCCGGATCGACCGGTGGAAAAATTCGACCTTGGAAGCAGTTCGCTACT
>JBGSYE010000494.1:0-3216 GCA_041751075.1 Chthoniobacteraceae bacterium | reverse complement strand
TGACGAGCGCAAGGGCGCGGAAACCCGGCCTCGCGATAGTGACTTTCCGAAGCTGGCCCTTCACAGGCCTGCCCGTCGCGATTCGTGCTTGAACGCCCGGGCCGCGTAATTACGGTGCGCACATGAAGACGCTGGAGCTCGCTGTCACCCGCATCGGCAACTCCCGTGGCATCCGCCTTCCCGCGGACCTCCTCCGGCGGCATCGCATCGGCGAAGCCGTCATCCTCGAAGAGCGGGCGGACGAACTGGTGCTGCGCCCGAAGAAACAGGCCAAGCTCTCGTGGAAGGAAACCTTTGCGGCGATGGCTGCGGAGAAGGAGGACTGGTCCGCTTGGGACGGGGTGGCGGCCGATGGCGTCCATGACGCCTAAGCGCTTCGACATTTTGCTCGTCGGCCTCGATCCCGTGATCGGGAGCGAGATCGCCAAGACGCGCCCGGCGGCCGTAGTGATCGCCGATGAGATGAATGCCGCGCTGGAGACGGTCGTGGTGTGTCCGTTGACGACCAAGCTCCACCCGCGCTGGAGGAGCCGGGTGCAAATCTCCACCCGCGGCAAGCGTGCCGAGATCGCCGTCGATCAAATCCGCACCGTCAGCAAAGAGCGCCTCATCCGCCGGCTCGACAAGCTCACGTCCAAGGCCGCCACGGAAGTCCGCCGGGTGATTTCCGAAATGTACGGCGACGGGTGACCGCCACTCGAAGCGTTACGGCGCGGCGATCACCTTCACGCGGAGGAAGCGGGCGGGCGGGGTGCCGATGAGAATGTTGTCGCGGACTTTGAGCGTCGTGGCGGTGGCGAGCAGCACGGTGGTCGTCGCGGGGCTGAAGGAAGCGGGCTGGGCGCTGAGCAGCGTGCCGGCGCTTTGCATTTCGTAGGCGGCGATGTGGCGATGGCGTTCCGAGAATCGGATTGCCGATCCAATAGCGTGCGTGTATCGGACCTGAGTTTATGAAACCCCAGGGTCTTTATCGCCGGAAATCTTCGCGGACGAAATCGGTGGCGTCAGAGGGCGCATTGTCGGGGGGCGGCATGGACGAAAGCGCACGGGTGCAAGAGACCGCGAATGCTGTCTCCGAAGTCCTGCAAAATCTGCCGGAGGCCGACAACGAACCGGGAGCCGTCGAACGGATGCTGCAAGCCAACGGAATCCTCCGCAACCTGCCCTGGCCCGTGCCTTTCGACCGCACCGCGCATCGGCTGCATCTGGGCGATGCCCGCGATCTTTCATGGCAGGCGGATGCCAGCGTGCATCTCGTCGTGACCTCTCCGCCTTACTGGACCTTGAAAGAATACGAGCACACGGACAGGCAACTCGGCGACGTGGAGGACTACGAACAATTCCTCGGTGAACTCGACAAGGTCTGGGCGGAGTGCGCGCGGGTCCTCGTTCCAGGCGGGCGGATTTGCTGTGTTGTCGGCGATGTCTGCGTTCCGAGGAAACGCGAGGGGCGCCACTACGTCATGCCGCTCCACGCCGATATCCAAGTGCGGGCGCGGCGGCTCGGGTTGGATTGCCTGACGCCGATCCTCTGGCACAAGATCGCCAACGGCGTGACGGAGGCTCAAGGCAACGGCGCAGGCTTTTACGGCAAGCCGTATCAGCCTGGAGCCATCATCAAAAACGACGTCGAGTACATCCTCTTCCTGCGCAAAGGCGGGCAGTATCGCTCTCCCTCCACCTTGCAGCGCGCGCTCTCGATGTTGAATAAAGTGGAGATGCAGGCTTGGATGCGGTCCGCTTGGAGTGACATCAAGGGTGAATCCACGCGCCGCGGCCACCCCGCTCCTTATCCCGTCTCGCTTGCCGAGCGCCTCATCAAGATGTTTTCCTTCGCAGGCGATACGGTTCTCGATCCGTTCTCGGGCACGGGCAGCACCGCACTCGCGGCGCTTTCGGCGGGGCGCCACAGCGTCAGCAACGAACTCGAACCGAAGTATCAGCAGATCGCCGAGGATCGGCTCCGCGAAGCGGCATGGCTTCCCCGCAGTGTCGGGGCAGTCAATGCGACCATTCTCCTCAAGTGAGCATCGGGCGGGGATCGGAAGAGTTTGCCCTGCTGCGGACCTTTCGCAGTTTGTTCGAGGCGCAAAAGTACAACCACCGCAATTCGACCCTCGGCGATCTCGTCGCGTCCTTCCTCTATGAAGATCTCGTCACCCTCAACAAGTCGGCGACGCTGACGGAGCGCGTCCAGCGCCACGAGTGCGTCATCAACGCTGGCAATAAAATGGTCGGCAGGATTTCCCGACGCGGCGACGGAACTTTCGGGGAACTCGTTCCCACAGCAGTCGCCCTCACGGAGGCCGGTTTGCGGGTGGCGCGAGGCGAAGTGGCCAATATCCAAATCGGCGCCGAAACGAAGATCCTCGCCAAGGCCATGATCAAGCAGATCGACCGCGTCATCGGCGACTTGGTTCGTCAGGTCGAGCAGTTCAAGAAGACCGGTGGCAATCCCATCTGCGTCGGTTTGGTCGGCGTGAATTTCGCGCCGCTCTACACCTCCTATGAAGGCAAGGTCGAGTGGCCCACTGATGGCAGGAGGCACAAGCATCCGATCCAGGAGGCGGCCGAAGCGGAGAGCCGCGTGCTCACCCGAGCCGCGGCCGCTTTCGACGAATTTCAACTACTACGCTTTCGCGCGGAGAATGTGCCTCCCTTTGCGTTCGAGTGGGTGGACTACGGCCAGACCGTCAAGGAGTACGCAGCCCTCCTCGTCCGGGTCTCTCGGGAATACGATCGGCGATTCCGCTAGCCGTGTCCTGGCCTACGGCGAGACGGTGATCTTCACCACGTCGCACCAGTCGCCATTGGGGGTGCCTTTGTCCCAGAAGCGCAGGCGATATTCGCGCACTTCGGGCTGGGTGGCGACCAGCAGGGGGCGCTCGTCTTCGTAGGGGCTCTCGGTGTCGATGGCCAGGAATTCCCAGCCGCCTCCACCGCGGCGGCTCTCGGCGTAGATGCCCTGGTGGCCATACTTGAGAAACTTCACCTTCACACACTGGCAGCCGCCGCCTTGCTCGGCGGTCAGCGTCACGCCAGGGAAAGGGTGCACGGCGGTGTCTTCGCTGGCGACGATGCCGAGGTCGAGGCCGATGGCTTCGGTGTAGGCGTTGTTTTCCTTCAGCTCGCGGACGAGATCGAAGAGCCGGGTGAGCGCGCCGGGCGGGACGGGGGCGACCCCGGCGGGCGGCGTGGGCGCGGTGAAGACGGGGA
>JBGSYE010000493.1:0-4238 GCA_041751075.1 Chthoniobacteraceae bacterium | reverse complement strand
GCGAGCGCGGCGCGCTCGATGGCCTCTTTCTCAGCGCGATTGCGGATCATCTTTTTGGACCTGCGCGAGGTATTCCGCCTCCAGCCGGCGACGCTCGCTGCGCGCCCGCGCCCGCACGACCAGCATGTCGAAGACGGCGAGCAGCACCGCGAGCAGCGTGATCCACGCGCACGCCGCCCAGTAGAGCAGGAAGAGCAGCGGGCGGGCGCGCAGCCATCCGTCGAGGAAAGTCGCGCCGCCGAAGAGCAGCACCAGCGCGCCGAGCACGCTGTAAAACATCACCATCCGCCGCGCGCGCTGCTCCCGGATGAGCCCCCTGGAGATCTGAACGATGAGCCGGAGCACCTTCACGCGAGGACGGCGAAAGCGTTCACCTTTGCCCGCCTCCGAGCGCCGTGGAGAGCCGCAGGATCGCGCGCGACCTGGACAGCGGTACGAGGCACGCGCCATAGACAAAGATCGACACGAACCCGGCCTCGAACAGCGAGGCATCGTGCCGCACCTGATCGGTGAGCAGCCGCACGATCGCGAGCGCAAAGAGCGCGATCACCGCGACGATCACGGCGATGAGGAAGTAGCGCGCCCATGCCCGCCGCTGCCAGACGCAGACGATGAGCACGGTGGTCCAGAGGATACTGCCGCCGACGACGCCCTTGAGGAGGGCCATGGGATTCTCCGCATGCCAGGCAAAGGAGATGAGACCGAGATCGGCGAGGCGCAGCGCGATGAAGATCCAGACCATCCACACGCGCCCGGCGTGCTTCAGGTGATCGCTCACGGAGTGGAATTCGGTGCTCGAGTCGGGAGCCATTCAGGCGCGCAGCTTAAGCCTCCCCGCCCGGCGACTGCCACATTTTCCATGGCGATTCCCGTGGATGTCGCAAAAGCGCGGGCGTTCGTGGTTGAACGGTCCGGTGCGGAATTGATTTCTGTCCCGCCACCGGCTGGCGCGGCTGCTGGCGAGGCGTCAGGGTTTCAAATGCACGGTGCTCTTCAATGTGGATGCAAAGACCGGCGAGATCGTGCCGGGCAACTCGAACATGCCGGGCATGGAGGCGCTCGATTCCGCGGAATCTCGACAAGCTCCGCAGCGAGGGCCGACCGGGATTTTCCATTTGTCTTTCCCCCGCCGCTCCCTACAGTCGCGCTCCCTTTTTTCCAGGAATGTTCCGCACTCAAACCCAACTCAAAGTCTTCTGCGGTTCGGCGCATCGGGTGCTGGCGCAGCGCATCTGCGATGGCATCGGGGTGCCGCTGGGGAAGGCGACGGTGGATTCATTTCCGGATGGCGAAACGTACGTCAAGATCGACGAAAATATCCGCGGACGGGATGTCTTCATCGTCCAGCCGACCTGTCCGCCGACGAATCAGAACCTGATGGAGCTCCTCATCATGGTGGATGCGGCGCGGCGGGCCAGCGCGGCGCGGATCACAGCGGTCATCCCTTTCTTTGGCTACGCGCGGCAGGATCGGAAGGATCAACCGCGAGTGCCGATCACGGCCAAGCTCGTGGCCAATCTGCTCACCGCCGCCGGGATCGATCGTGTGGTGGCCATGGATCTCCATGCGCAGCAGGTGGCGGGGTTTTTCGACATCCCGGTGGATCACCTCTACGCGGCGCCGGTGATCATTCGGCACCTGCGGGAGCGGCACTTCGATCATCCGGTGGTGGTCTCGCCGGACGTGGGTGGACTCAAGATGGCTTCCGCCTATGCCCAGGCGCTGGACGCGGGGCTGGCGATCGTGGCCAAGCGGCGCGTGAGCCCGACGGAGATCGAGGCGCAGAATGTGATCGGTGAAGTCGAGGGGCGCGACGTGGTCATCGTGGACGACCTCACGGAAACCGCCGGCACGCTGTGCAGCGCGGCGAAGATCCTGAAGGAGCGCGGTGCGAGCAAGATCATCGCCTGCGTCTCCCATGCGGTGCTCTCGGATCTTGCCATCGAGCGGCTGAAGAAGTCGGAGATTGCGGAACTGATCACGACGAATAGCGTGCCCGTCCGCTCCGGCGACGGCTTTGCCATCACCGAGCTGTGCATCGCGGAACTGCTCGGCAAAGGCATCATGAACATCCACGACGACGAATCAGTAAGCTCCCTCTTCAAGATCAGCGAAACCGAGAAACTCTAAAAAACGATATGGCAAAACAACAAACAGTCAGTGCGCAGACCCGGACCGGCGTGGGCCGTTCTGCCGTCAATAAACTCAAGCAACAAGGGCTCATCCCGGCAGTCGTCTATGGCGGCCACGACCAGCCCCAGACGCTGCAGGTGAATGCCCGCGAGATCGGCAATCTGCTCTCGCACGCGACCAGCGAGCACATCCTCGTGGACCTGCAGATCGCCGATGGCGGGCAGACCACCAATCGCCTGGCGCTGATCCAGGAAGTGCAGCACGACCCCATCCGGCAGACGATCCTCCACGTCGATTTCCACGCCGTGCGCGCGGACGAGAAGATTCACGCCCAGATTCCGGTGGATGCCTTTGGTGAGCCTGCCGGGGTAAAGAATTACGGCGGCATCCTGGAGATCGCGTTGCACTCGATCGAGGTGGAGTGTCTGCCCAAGGATCTGCCGGAGATCATCCGCATCGACGTGTCTGCCCTGAACGTCGGCGAGGCCATCCACATCAAAGACATCGCCCTGCCGGAAGGCGTCCATGCGCGCCACGACGGCGAACTCACCGTGGTGCGCGTCGCCGCGCCGAAGGTCGAGGTCGAACCCACGCCGGCCATTGAAGCCGCCGCAGCCACGGGTCCGGAAGTCATCAAGGAGAAAAAGGAAGATGCACCGGCCGCCGGAGGCGACAAAAAGCCCGCGGAGAAGAAAGCTCCCGAGAAGAAGTGAGGAACGATCGCGGAACTCGGGACTCGGAATGCGGAATATCTCCGCATCGTCGCGGTTCCGCGCCCCGCATTTCGCCTTCCGCGTTCGCATGTTCCGCCTCATCGTCGGCCTCGGCAATCCTGGGAAGGACTATCGCGAGACGCGGCACAACGTCGGCTTTATGATCCTCGACCGACTGGCAGAGCGCGAGCGCGCCGAGTTTCGTACGGAAAAGAGCTGGCGTGCCGAGGTCGCCCGGGTGGGCGAAACCGTCCTCTGCAAGCCGCTCACCTATATGAACCTGAGCGGCGAGGCCGCGCGACCGCTCGCGCAATTCTACAAGATCGAGCCGGCACAGATGCTCGTGATCCTGGACGATATGGCGCTCCCGCTCGGCAAACTGCGCCTCCGCGAAAGCGGCTCCGCCGGCGGGCACAACGGGCTGCAATCGCTGATCGAGCACTTCGGCACGCAGGGAATCCCGCGTGTGCGCGTGGGCATCGGCGCGGCGCCGGATGCGGTCCGTGCCGTCGGACATGTGCTCGGGAAATTTGCCACTGACGAACGCGAAACACTGCAGGAGAGTCTCGACCGCGCCGTCGCGGCCATCGACATGGCGCAGACCGACGGCCTCGCCGCCACGATGAATGTTTTCAACTGACCGAACCCTACCCACACATCCCAAAATGAAAAACCGATACGAAGGCCTGCTCGTCCTGAACGTGAAAGGCACCGAAGACAGCGCCAAGGAAATCATCGACCGGCTCGAAAAAGACTTCACCAAGGAAGGCGCCAAAGTCGAGCAGGTGCAGAAAATGGATCGCCGCCAGTTCAGCTACGTCGCTGGAAAGCTGGACAGCGGCTACTACGTGAACTTCATCTTTGAAGCCGCCCCCGCCGAGCTCACCAAGCTGCGCACGAAGCTCAAGCTCGACGAAGACGTCTATCGCCAGAACTACCTCCGCCTGCCGGCGAAAAAGGCCGCGTAAGCCTGGGGGCCCACCCACATCCAAAAGGCGCTTCCCATGCCAAATCTGAACAAGGTCATGCTGATGGGGAATCTCACCCGGGATCCCGAACTGAAGTACACCCCGAAGGGCACGGCGATCGCAAACTTCGGGATCGCGGTAAATCGCAACTACACCACCGAGAGTGGGGAGAAACGGGAGGAAGTCACCTTTGTCGATCTCGAGGCCTTCGGCCGCACGGCGGAAATCATCGGCGAGTATTTTAAGAAAGGCCGCCCGATTTTCATCGAGGGCCGGCTGAAGCTGGACACCTGGGACGACAAGCAGTCCGGGCAAAAGCGCAGCAAACTGCGCGTGCATGTGGAGACCTTTGAGTTTCTCGGCTCTCGCGAAGGCGGCGGGGGCCCGGGCGGCAGCGGCGGCGAGGGAGACGAACCGAGTGGCG
>JBGSYE010000492.1:0-6274 GCA_041751075.1 Chthoniobacteraceae bacterium | reverse complement strand
GCCGGGCGCCCTTGCCGACGTTGAGATTCTGATTGGCCGCGCCCGTCCCGCGCCCGCCGCAACCGACGAGCGCGAGCTTGAGTTCGTCGCTGCCCGCGGCGTGCGCGGTGCGTTCGATGGCCAGCGAAGCAGCGCCGACCGCCGCGAGCGCGCGGCTGGAGGTCTGGATGAAATGACGGCGGGAGAGACGGGAGTTTGGCATGGGGAGGGCGGTGGAGCAGGGACGCCTCTGAGCAGTAACCTACCGAAGCTCGAACGGCAGAGGAAAAATGTCCGGGTTTTAGTTGCGGGTGCGGTTACATCAAGCCACGCGCCCGCTCCGCGCTCCCCCGGAGATCCCGCCCATTCGACACTATGAAATCCCTCCGACTCGCCCTGCTCCTCGCATGCTCTGCGCCGATCTCCGCCGCCGCCGCGCCGCGGCCAAATATCCTCTTCATCCTTACCGAAGACCAGGGTGCGCACCTGGGTGCGCTGGGCACGCCGGGGATCGAGACGCCGCAAATGGATGCGCTCGCCAGGTCGGGCGTGCTCTTTAGCAATGCCTTCGTCGCGTACCCGTTGTTCTCTGCTTCCAAGTCGGAGATCTACACGAGCCTGCATAATCACACCAACGGCCTGCTCAACAACACGGCCAACTATCACAAACCCGCCGCGCAACTCACCGCGGCCGAGAAGCAGGCCGAGGTGTACGTGCAGAATCGCATCCGCACCGGGCAGCCCACCCTCGTCGAGCGGCTGCGCGAGGCTGGGTATCATCAGGGCGTCACGCACAAGCTCCACGTCGCGCCGGTCGAGCGATTCCCCTACGACGAATTTCTCCCGCACAATGACCGCGCCACGGTCGCGGGCTTCATCCGCCGCGCCACCGAGGCCGGCAAGCCGTGGCACCTTTTCTACAACATCCCCAATTCGCACCGGCCCTTTCCCAACAGCGACAAGGTGAAGATCCGCGTGCAGCCCGCGGCGCTCAAACTGCCCGCTTACCTGCCGGACACGCCGATCATTCGCCAGGACTGGGCGGAATACTTCGCCGCGATCGAGGTGGCGGATCGTTTCGTCGGCGAAGGGCTCGCGGCCTTGCGCGAATCCGGCCAGGAGCAGAATACCGTCGTCGTTTTCCTCGGCGATCACGGCCCGTGCTATGCGCATGGGAAGATGACGCTGCACGATCTCGGCCTGCGTGTGCCGATGGTCATCCGCGTGCCGGGTGGAAAAGCCGGCGTCGTCACCGAGGCCCTGGCGAGCGAACTCGACCTCGCGCCGACCCTGCTCGATCTGCTCGGCCTCGCGCCTTTCCCCATCTCGCACGGCCTCACGCTGCGCGGGGTGCTCGAGGGGAGAGCGGACGCCAGGCCGCGCGAGTTTGTCTTCGCCGAAGTGTCCAATCGCGGCCCGCTGCCGAATGACGGCATGCAGGAGCGCTCGATCCAGGATCGGCGGTGGAAGCTCATTTATCGCGAAAAAGTGGAGACGCGCTGGCGGCTGGTGAATGACGATTCCATCGAGCCGGAGCCGTGGGGCAATCGCGCCTACGCCGAAACGCTCCGGGTCAAAGATCGATTTCCCGAGGCCTTTCGCATCCTTGCGGAAATGCACCCGCAAGCGCTCGGCGGCGAAGTGCCCGCGCTGGAGTTCTACGACCTGCAATCCGACCCCGATGGAATGCGCAACCTCGCCGCCGACCCCGCGCATCGGGCAGAACGCGATCGCCTTTTCGCGGCGCTGCGCCGATGGGCTGCGGACACCGCCGATCCGGCGATTCATCCGCCGGGTGGATTGCCTGAGTAACGCTTGACGCCTGCACCGGGTAGTTTCCAATCCCCCCGCGTTCCATGCCGCCTCCCCTCGCCCCCCCAGCCATCCGCACCCCGGACCCACGCGTCGAAGTCGCGTGGTTTTCCGCGTTGTGCGGCGACGACTATGAATTCCTCGGCGTGCCCGATGGCGCGCTGCGTTCCAACTACGAACATTGCGGCGACATCGTGCGGAAAGCCGACGCGCTCGGGTACCAGAACATCCTCCTCCCGTCAGGCTGGATCGTCGGGCAGGACGCGCTCGCCTTTGCTGCCGCGATGGCGCCGCAGACGACGCGCATCAATCAACTCGTCGCGCTACGCATGGGCGAAGTGTGGCCGCCGATGCTGGCCCGCGCGCTGGCCACCGTGGACCACATCGCGAAAGGGCGGCTGTGCATCAACATCATCTCCTCCGACATGCCGGGTCTGAAGGAGAGCAACGAAGTGCGCTACGAGCGGAGCAGCGAGATCATCCAGATCCTCCAAAAGCTCTGGGCCACCGATGGGCCGATCGAGTGGAAAGGGAAGTACTACAATTTCGCGCTGCCGAACTGCGAAGCCGCGAAGCCTTACCAGCAGAATGGCGGGCCGCTGATGTACTTCGGCGGCATCTCGCCCGCCGCGCAGGAGCTTTGCGCGAAGCACTGCGATGTCTTCCTCATGTGGCCGGAGACGGAAGATCGCATCGCGGAGACGATGCGCGGCATGGCGGAGAAGGCCGCGGCATACGGGCGCACGATCGACTTTGGCTTCCGCACCCACGTCATCGTGCGCGAAACGGAGAATGACGCGCGTGCCGCCGCGGACCGGCTCATCTCGAAGCTCGATCTCACCAAGGGGCAGGAGATCAAAGAGCGATCCATGGACGCGAAGAGTGCCGGGGTGCTGCGGCAGGATGAACTGCGCGCCAAAGCAGGCGGCGATCTTTTCATCGAAGAGCATCTTTGGAGTGGCGTCGGGCTGGCGCGCAGCGGGTGCGGTAGCGCGATCGTGGGCGACCCGGATCAAGTGCTGGCCAAGCTCCAGCGCTACATCGACATGGGCATCCGGGCCTTCATCCTCAGTGGCTACCCGCATCTCGAGGAGTGCGATCTTTTTGCAAAATACGTCCTTCCGCGGATGCAGACGTGCCGCCTCAATGAAGCGCAAGGCCGCGTCGTTCCGAATCCCGTGACACCGCTGACCACATCGCGGCGCAAATGAGAGCCGCGTCGCGGCGATTCCGGGTACGAGACGCGTCCCGCGTGTTGGTTTCGGCGTCCCGCCGAAACGGACTTCCCGTTGCTCGTGAAGAGCGTGAGGTTTCCGAAATCGGGATACTGCTCGAAGCCCGTCGCGACGGGATGCCGGTGCCAGCACTCAAGACGCGTGGGGTACCCGGGGCCTCCGCGTCGCTCGACCCTTGAACACCGCTGCCGCCATGCCCGAATCATCGCCTGTCCGTTTCGCCCTCATTGGTTTCGGTGCCTGGGGCTCGCATCACGCTCGCGCCATCCTCGAGTCTCCGCGCGCGGAACTCGCGGCCATTGCCGCTCGTTCGGAGAAGAGCCAGGCGGCCGCGCGCGAGGCGTATCCGGGCGTGCGGGTCGTCGGCGATTACCGTGAATTGCTCTCCGATCCGGGAATCGAGGTCGTCGATGCGGTGCTGCCGAGTCATCTGCATCACCCCATCGGTCTCGACGTCTTGCGGGCGCAGAAGCATCTGCTCATGGAAAAGCCGATGGCCCTCAGCGAAGCGGAGTGCGACGACCTGCTCGCGGTGGCGCGCGAGCGTGGGCTGCGGCTCGCGGTCGGTCACGAGTTCCGCCTCTCGTCGCTCTGGGGAAAGGCGAAGGCGATGATCGACGCGGGCGCGATCGGCACGCCGCAGTACCTGCTCATCGAGCTTTGGCGCCGCCCGTATCGCCTCGGCGCGGACGGCTGGCGCTACGACATCACGCGCGTGGGCAACTGGATCCTCGAGGAGCCCATCCACTTCTTCGATCTCGCGCGCTGGTATTTCTCCGGCCTCGGCGACCCGGTGAGCGTCTTCGCGCGGGCGAACTCCAGGCAGGCCGGGCATCCCGAGTTGCAGGACAATTTTTCCGCCATCGTGAACTTCCCCGGCGGCGCGTATGCGGTGATCTCGCAGACCCTCAGCGCCTTCGAGCATCATCAGGTGGTGAAGGTTACCGGCACGCACGGTTCGCTCTGGGCGAGTTGGAGCGGCGCGCTCGACCGCACCTTCCATCCCGCCTTTTCCCTGAAGCAGTCCGACGGGGAAAGCGTGTGCGAGATCCCGATCGAGAGACCCACGGGTGAAGTCTATGAACTCGTGGATGAGATCACGGCGATGGCAGCCTCGGTGCGTGACGGAGCGCCGCTGCCGGCGAGCGGTGAGGATGGAAAGTGGTCCGTGGCGATGTGCCTCGCCGCGCAAAAGTCCGTGGACTGCGGGGAGCCAGTCTCCTTGCGCGGAAATTCCGAGAACCAAGTTCAAAAATCCAAGTAAGGCTCAAAGTCCAAGATTCAAATTCCAAGCCCCCCGCGAACGTGCTTTCTTCCTTGAGATTTCTCCGCTTGGCTTTTGGAACTTCCTTGGAATTTGGTTCCTGGAACTTGGAATTTCCCGCCACCGATGCCTGACTCCCCCACCGCCCCCAAGTGGTACCACGGCATCTCCCGCTACCAGTGGCTGGTGGTCATCATCGCCTCCGCAGGATGGGTCTTCGACGCCTTCGAGGGGCAGCTCTTCAATATCCAGCGCAACCAGATGCTCGCTGAGATTCTCGGCGTCGCGCAGGACCATCCGGATGTCCGCCGATGGGGCGAAAATTTCCTCGGCGTCTTCCTCGTCGGCGGCACCTTCGGCGGCATTTTCTTTGGCTGGCTGGGTGATCGCTGGGGGCGCAAGCCCACGATGGTGCTGACGATCCTCTTCTACTCGATCTTCTCGGGCCTCACGTACTTCGCCACGGATCTCTGGCAGGTCGGTGTGCTCCGCTTCTTTGTGGCCATGGGCGTCGGTGGCGAATGGGCCGTGGCCGCGGCGCTCGTCTCGGAGGTCGTGCCGAAACACGCCCGCGCACACATGTCGGGCTTCTTTCACTCGACGAGCATCATCGGCACCTTCCTCGCGGCGTGGGTCGGGCTCGCGGTGGGGGCAAACTGGCGCGTGGCGTTTCTCGTCGGCGTCCTGCCATCGCTGCTCGTGCTCTGGGTGCGCGCGCGCGTCGAGGAGCCGGAGTCGTGGCACGAGGCGAAAAGCAAAGCGGCCGCCGGGGGCGTGCAACTCGGGAGCTTCCGCGACCTCTTGCTGAACCCGCGTTGGGCGAAGCGCGCGATCTTCGGGATGCTGCTCGCCGCGGTAGGACTCGGCACATTTTGGGCGGTGACCGTTGCCGGCCAGGATCTCGCGAAGGACTTCCTCGTCCGCCACGGCGAGCCGACGGCGGAGGCAAATGCGCGCGCGAAATTTGCCTACGGCAACATCCAGGCGCTCGGCTCCGCGGTCGGGATGCTCTCCTTCGGCCCGCTCGCGGTGCGCTTCGGGCGGCGTCCCACCTTCGTCTTCTACCATCTCGCCGCGCTCGTGATCGTGCCGATCACCTGTTTCGCACCGACAAGCTACGGGATGCTGCTCGCGCTGCTGCCGCTCTACGGCTTCTTCACGATCGGCATCCACGCGGGATACGCCGTCTATTTCCCCGAGCTTTTCCCGAATCACCTGCGCTCCACCGGCACCGGCTTTTGCTTCAACGGCGGACGCCTGCTCGCCTCGACGATGCTCCTTTTCTCCGGCTGGCTGAAGGCGCTTCCGGGCATGGAACTGCGCACCGCCATCGCCATGATGTCCGCGCTTTTCCTCCTCGGTCTCGTCTTTATCGCCTTCCTTCCGGAGACGAAAGACCAGCCGCTTCCAGAGTGACGCGGCATTACGCGCGATCAGAGATCGATTGCCGCAAGCGCTTCGGCCTGCTCGCTTACGATGTCGTCGCGGGTCCACATCTTCTGGTCCGGACCTGCGGAGCGCACGAGCATGAGTGAGGCGGATTCCGGGTGAAAACGGAATGGCGTGCCCCAGCGGTCCACCAGTTCGCCGCTGGAGTTCAGGGCGGGATGGCTCTTGGGCAAGACGGCGAGGCCTCTGGGATTGTGCCCCTGCAGGCGGCGGACGATTTCGTCGTTCAGTTCGCCCACGGGCATGGCGCCAAAGGCACTGCGGAACTGCTCGAGGAGCGTGACGACATACTCCACGTCCTGCTCGCCGTCGGTATTCGGATCGTGGAGCCGCGAGGCGATCTCCTGCGCGGGAAGAAGGCGGACGCGGGCCGCGGGCCAGTTGGGATACAGATGCCGGCCCTCGGGGGTGTCCACCGGGGTGGGCTGGCCGCAGCGACAGCCTCGGTTGCCGGTTTTTGGGCAGATGCGCTCGTTGGCGGGCGCGGCTGCGATGTCGGCGACGGGAGCCAGTGCGGGCGGCTGCGGTGCGGGCG
>JBGSYE010000491.1:0-3602 GCA_041751075.1 Chthoniobacteraceae bacterium | reverse complement strand
GGTGATTTGGCGGAATCCAATCCCGCAGGTCAGGCGGCAAAAGCATCGGCGTCGCCCGGTCGATGTTCACGAAGTGCGCTGGCATGATCCATCTACCAAAAGACTCCGCCGCCGCTCAAGGAAAGTCCGACAGGCTGCTGGAAAGGAAGTCTGCGCCAATTTCGACCGCGGTCACATTTGCGCTCGGGGTGACTCCGTATTTCACTAATGCCAAATGACGAAAGTCGCTTCCCACGCACTCAGATGCGCCGCGCTGCTCGCAGCCATCGCCCCTCCGCAATACGCTCACGCCGCGCCGGATGTGATCGCCATCGGCGACAGCCTCACGGCGGAGTACGACACGATCCCTAAGTTTCCCGGCTTCCCGACGGAGGCGACTGCTTACGCGGAAGTGACGGTGAAGGGCTGGGAATCGATGAGCTGGGTCGAGGTCGCGGCGCGCTTGCAGAAGGCGCACTTCAAATTCGGCGGCGTGCGCTCGCTCTCCTCGCCGTGGAGCGTCCCGCGGCTGAGTGGCTATGAATTCAACTGGGGCATCCCGGGCATCGCTGCGTCGCAGTATGAGGATTTCGTGACGAGCAGTGTGCTCCAGAATTTCGCCTACTTCTCCCTTCGCCAGCCGATCGAGAGCCAGCTCAAGAGTCCGGGAGATCGGGTGGTGATCTGGCTCGGCGGAAATGAATTCCGCGCGAACTACGGACGACTCTACGACGGCGGCAGCAGCAAATCGCTCATCGACGGCCTGATCGACGACCTCGGGCGCATCGTCGATTTTGTGAAGAAGAAGAATTCAAAGCTGCAGATCGTGATCGCGAATGTCCCCGATCTCGGCGCGGCGCCGTCGAAAAAGGCGGCGCATCCCGATCCGGCGAAGCGCGCGCGAGTGACCGCCGCGACCGTCGCTGCGAACGCACGCATCGCAGACCTCGCGAAGAAGAAGGGCATCGGCCTGGCCGATGTCTATGCCACGACCTCCGCCGTCGTCCGCAATGCCCCGCTCTACTTCGGAGGCGTGCAACTCCTCTACGACGAGCACCCTGATAACGATCCGCGCTACGGCTTCACCCGCGACGGATTGCATCCGAATACCTGCCTCCAGATTTTCAACGCCCGGAAAATCACCATCGCTTTCAATCAAAAGTACAATGCCGGGATTCCGCTGATCACCGACTCGCAGGCGCTCGCGCTGCTCGGCATCAATCCGAACCAGCCCTTCTACGACTGGCTCCAGAGCCATGGCATCGCGGAAAAATCCTTCATAGCCGACACCGAGCAGGATGGTGTCACGCAGCTCGTCGAATACGCATTCGGTCTCGATCCCACGCGCGCCGATGCCGATGAAATCCCGGTGACGATAGGCGGACCGGTGCTGGGGATCGTCGGGACGAAATCCGTCGCGGTGCAGCCCGACCCGGCGCGGTCGCGGCATGTGCGCGCGGTCGTGCAGTTTTCTGCGAATGCAAAAACGTGGCTCGACGTGCCATCGAAGAATGTCGTGAAGCGGGCCGCCGGAGCGTTCACGGCCGTCATCCCGCTGACGACAGGCCCGACGTTCCTGCGGTTGAAGGTTTCCACGATCCCGCCATCCGGTTCGACCGTCTCGGTGGCGTCGGCTCTGCGTTTCGAATAGGGCGCGAATACGCGCGACAGTGCGTCGCCGGGGTCTGCGGAAGCAGTGTGCGAGCGGTTCTCCGCCGCGCCGCAAAAAAAATGTGAAATCTCCCTTGCACGGTTTCGCGGCACTCTCTACATAGACCCTCCCTTTCGCGCTCTCGTGAGTGTCACAGCTCTCGCTCTCGCGGCTCCGCTTTGCCGGTGGCTTCGACGAGCGGTGGCTGGCGGCTCGTGAAAGAAAAATGCGGATGTGAAGAAAAGTGCTTGCGCCACCAAGCCCTTTCCCTAGTGTCCGCGCCTCCCCGCTCCCGGCGGATGTCTGAAGAGTCCGCCCCGGCGGGGTTTTCAGTCCCCGGATGACGGGGTTGCAGATTCAGCGCAGTCCCAATTTTCCCAATGCCAACCATCAACCAACTCGTCCGCAAGGGGCGCAAAAAGATTTCCGTGAAATCGAAATCTCCTGCGATGACCAATTGCCCGTTTCGTCGTGGCGTCTGCACGCAGGTGATGACGCGCACGCCGAAAAAGCCGAACTCGGCTCTGCGGAAAGTGGCGAAGGTGCGGTTGACGAATGGCTACGAAGTCATCGCCTACATCCCCGGCGAGGGTCACAACCTACAGGAGCATTCGATCGTCCTCGTCCGCGGCGGGCGCGTGAAGGATCTGCCGGGTGTCCGCTATCATATCGTCCGCGGCACGCTCGACGCCCTCGGGGTGGATGGCCGCCGCCGCAGTCGCTCGAAATACGGCGCCAAGCGCCCGAAGCCCGGCGCCGAAGCTGACGCAGGCAAGAAGAAGAAGAAATAAGCGCGCCCTTTTCCACTTTCACCTTTCACGTCCATGTCTCGTCGTCATCGCGTCATTCACAAAGTTGAGAAGCTGGATTCCCGTTACGGGAGTCCGGTGGTTGCCCGCTTGATTAGTACGGTGATGAAGGGTGGCAAGAAGTCGCTGGCGGAGCGGATCGTGTATTCGGCGATCGAGGAGACGCGGACGGGCACGGATGCGGTGGATCCGCTCGAAGTGCTGAACAAGGCGATCGACAATGTGAAGCCGCGTCTGGAGGTGAAGAGCCGCCGCGTCGGTGGCGCCACGTATCAGGTGCCGATGGAGGTCCCGCCGGCCCGCCAGCTCGCTCTCGCGATGCGGTGGATCGTCAATTACGCGCTCGCCCGGAAGAACGTCCCGCTGATGAAAGCGCTGGCCAGTGAACTGAAGGAAGCTGCGGCGGGGCAGGGGAACGCGATCAAAAAGCGCGACGACACTCACAAGATGGCGCAGGCGAATCGCGCCTTCGCTCACTTCCGCTTCTAAAGATGTCCGCTGTCGCCGAAAAATCCGTGAGCACGAATCCGAATTCTCCAAACCGCGCTTATCCGCTCGAGCGGACGCGGAACATTGGGATCGCTGCGCACATTGATGCCGGCAAGACCACTCTGACCGAGCGCATCCTTTTCTACACGGGGATGATTCATAAGATTGGCGAGGTGCATGAGGGAACGACCGTGACGGACTGGATGGAGCAGGAGCGCGAGCGCGGCATCACGATCACCTCCGCGGCGACGACGTGCTTTTGGCAGCAGACGAAGCAAGAAGGTGTCTTCAAGTCTTACGAAGGCATCAAGATGCGGGTAAATATCATCGACACCCCTGGACACGTCGATTTCACGGCGGAGGTGGAGCGTTCGCTGCGCGTGCTCGACGGCGCGATCGCCGTCTTCTGTGCCGTGGCGGGTGTGCAGCCGCAATCTGAGACGGTCTGGCGTCAGGCGACGAAGTACAACGTACCTCGCATCGCGTTCGTGAATAAGATGGATCGCACTGGAGCGGATTTCAATCACGCGATCGACGATCTGCGGACCAAGTTGCGGGCAAATGCGTGGCCGGTGTTGATCCCTTACGGCAAAGAGGATCATCTCAAGGGTCAGTTCGATGTCATCAACAAGAAGGCGATCATCTATCTCGACGACGAGAAGATGGGTTCCAAC
>JBGSYE010000490.1:0-4647 GCA_041751075.1 Chthoniobacteraceae bacterium | reverse complement strand
CTGGCCACGCGACTGGGCGCGCGGGTCGTCGTGCTCGAGGCGCGCGATCACGTCGCGGGGAATTGCCACACCGAGCGCGACGCCGCTACCGGCGTGATGGTCCACGTCCATGGCCCGCACATCTTTAACACGGATAACGAGCGCGTCTGGCGCTACGTGCAGGAGTTCGGCGTCTTCCGGCCTTATGTGAATCGGGTGAAGGCGCACACCGCGCGCGGCGTCTTCACGCTCCCGATCAATCTCCACACGATCAATCAGTTCTTCGCCCGCGCCTTCAACCCGCAGGAGGCGCGCGCATTTCTCACCACGCTCGGCGACCCGACGATCGGCGAGCCGCGCAACTTTGAGGAGCAGGCGCTCAAGACCATCGGACGCGAACTCTACGAGACCTTCTTCCACGGCTACACGCGCAAGCAGTGGGGCTGCGATCCGCGCGAACTGCCGGCGTCGATCCTCCAGCGCCTCCCCGTGCGCTTCAACTACGACGACGCCTACTACGCGCGGAAATACCAGGGCATCCCCGAGCGCGGCTACACCGCCATCGTCGAGCGCATCCTCGCGCATCCGTCGATCGAAGTGCAGCTCAACACTGCCTGCGTGCGCGGTCGCGACGAGGGCGGATTCGATCACGTCTTCTTCACCGGCCCGCTCGATGCCTACTTCGGTTTTTCCGAAGGCCGGCTCAGCTACCGCACCGTCACCTTCGATCGCATCGAGGCCGTGGGCGACTATCAGGGCAATGCGGTCATCAATTACCCGGATCTCACTGTCCCGTGGACGCGCATCCACGAGCACAAGCATTTCGCGCCATGGGAGAGCCACGAGCGCACCGTGGCCTTCCGCGAATACAGCAAGGAGACCGCCCCCGGCGAACTCCCTTACTATCCGAAGCGCCTCGCGCCCGACAAAACGCTGCTCGCGCGCTACCGCGCCATGGCCGAAGCGACCCCCGGCGTCTCCTTCCTCGGCCGCCTCGCCACCTATCGCTACATGGACATGGAGACTGTGATCGGCGAAGCGCTCACCTTTGCCGACACGATCGCGCAATCCCGCGGCGGCGGAGCGCGTCTGTCATCCTTTCCCAATCTGGAAGCGGACTGAACCAGCGATCGGTGGGCAGGAGACCCGAGCTTGGCGGTCAGCCCCTTTTCACTGATTACTATCCACCCATTCACTCCCAAAGATGGACCTCCTTCACCTCGAACTGCCCGGCATCCCAAAGATCGCCAGCGGCAAAGTGCGCGAAATCTTCGACCTCGGCGAACATCTGCTGCTCGTCGCCACCGATCGTATCAGCGCCTTCGACTGCATCCTGCCGAACGCTATTCCGCACAAGGGCGCGGTGCTGACTTCGATCTCGGCGTTCTGGTTTTCGCGCTTTGCCTTCGTGGAAAATCACGTCGTCGCGACCGAGGTGCGCGATTTCCCGGCGGCGCTCCAGCCCTTTGCCGCACAGCTCGCGCGACGTGCGATGATCGTGAAGAAGGCGAAGCCGCTAGCCGTCGAGTGCGTCGTGCGCGGCTATCTGGCCGGCGGCGGATGGAAAGAATATCGCGAGCGCCAGAGCATCTGCGGCATCGCGCTGCCGTCCGGGCTGGAGCAGGCCGCGCGGTTGCCGGAGACGCTCTTCACGCCCTCGACGAAAGCCGCGAGCGGCCACGACGAAAACATCTCGTGGGCCGAGTGCCGGCGCATCGTCGGCGACGAAGTGGCAGAGCAGGTGCGCACGCTGAGCCTGCGCCTCTACGAGGAAGGCGCGGCCTGCGCTGCCACGCGCGGGATCATCGTCGCGGATACGAAGTTCGAGTTTGGCCTGCTCGACGGACGCGTGATCCTCATCGACGAATGCCTGACGCCCGACAGCTCCCGCTTCTGGCCCGCGTCGGAGTATCGCACCGGCATCAGCCCGCCGAGTTTCGACAAACAATTCGTCCGCGACTACCTCGAAACGCTCGCCTGGGACAAGACCCCGCCAGCGCCGCCGCTGCCCGTGGAAGTGATCGCCCGGACCAGCGCCAAGTACCGCGAAGCCTGCGCCCGGCTCACCGGACGGGAGCTGGAGCACTGAGCCGCGGAGCGTCGTGGCCTCGGAAAAAGATGTGCTCGCCAGCGGGGCGGGGCCGTTGCTAAACCGCAGGTCAGCAGCCAGACCCAGCCTAGCGAAGTCCATACCGAGCCGGCGGCGCGCTCCTCACCATCCTGCCATGAAAAAGATCGAAGCCATCATCAAGCCATTCAAACTCGAGGAAGTGAAAGACGCCCTGGCCGAACTCGGCGTGGAAGGCATGACCGTGACGGAAGTGAAAGGATTCGGACGGCAGAAGGGCCACACCGAGATTTACCGCGGCTCGGAGTACACGGTCGATTTTCTCCCGAAGGTGAAGCTGGAGATCGTGGTCGCGGACGACATCGCCGACAAAGCCGTCTCGACCATCGTCAGCTCGGCCAAGACCGGGAAGATCGGCGACGGCAAGGTCTTCGTCCTCGCGGTCGAGCATGCCATCCGCATCCGCACCGAGGAGACGGGCGACAAGGCGGTCTAGCGGGGACGGTGAATAGTGACTGGTGAGGGTGGATAGGGCACACGCTCCCACCATCCACGGATCACCAATCACGATTCACATTGCCCTAGCTGTGCGCGCCGCGATCGAAGACTTCATCCTCTACCTCGCGACCGAGCGCGGGCTCTCGGATAACTACCAGCTCTCGACGCGGCTCTCGTTGGAAGGTTTCGCGCACTGGCTCGAGCGGCGCCGGGTCGCGGAGCAGATCGGTGAGGCAGTGCTCCAGCAGATGCTCCAGGCCGGCACGCCGCCGCCCGAGGTCGTGTTCACACCGGGCGAGGTCACCTCGCAGATCATCACGGATTTCCTCGCGCACAAGAAGCGCACCGGGCTCTCCGCCGCGTCGATCAAGCTCGTCGTCGTGGCGATCAAGATCTTCTTCCGCTGGCTCACCGCACGGAAGCGGATCGAGCGCGATCCGGCGGAAGTTTTCCCACTGCCGCGCATCGAGCGCTACCTGCCGGAGACGCTCAATGAACTGCAAGTCGAGCGCCTGCTCGACGGCATCGATGTCACCGCGCCGCGCGGCTTGCGCGATCGGGCGATGCTGGAGCTCCTCTATGCGAGCGGCCTCCGCGTCTCGGAACTCGTGAATGCGCGTCTGGAATTCCTCGACCTCGACAACCGCATCCTCCGGGTGACGGGGAAGGGGAGCAAAACGCGGCTCGTCCCGGTCGGCAGCAAGGCGTGCGGCGCGATAAAGGCATACCTCGATCGCGAGCGGCCCGCGCAGGTGAAGAAGCGCACCGGCAACGAAATCTTCCTCTCATCCCGAGGCACGAAGCTGACCACCGTGCGGGTGTGGCAGATCGTGAAGCAGGTGGGGAAGATCGCCGGCATCGACACGAACGTGTATCCGCACCTCCTGCGGCACAGCTTTGCCACACACCTCCTCAGCAATGGCGCCGACCTGCGCATCATCCAGGAACTGCTCGGCCACGCCGACATCGCGACGACGCAGATTTATACCCACGTCGATCAGCGGCATCTGAAGTCGGTGCATCACCGCTTCCATCCGCGGGCAAAGTGAGCGGGAAAGAAGAACGCGCGATCTCTTTCGAGATCGCGCGTTTGTGGAGGGTGCGGTGCGCTACTTCTTCGCAAGCTCTTCGACGGCGGCCATCACGTCCTTGGCGTGCGTCTCGGTCGAGGCCTTCAGCATCGTCCAGGCGATGTTGCCTTCCTTGATCAGGAAGGATTGGCGCGAGGTGACTTTGCCTTTCATGTCCACCTGGAAAGCCGCCGCGACCTTGCCGTCGTCATCGGCGATCAGCGTGTGCGGCAGGTTGTACTTGTCCGCAAATTTCTTCTGCGCCTCGACGGTGTCCGCGCTCACGCCGATGACTTGGATGCCCTTGCCCTGTAGGTCCGTCCACGAGTCGCGGATGCTGCATCCCTGCTTGGTGCAGCCGGGCGTGTCGGCCTTCGGGTAAAAATAAACGAGCGTCGGCCCCTTGGCGTAGATGTCTTTGAAGTTCACGGTCTTGCCGCTCTGGTCTTTGGCCTTGAGATCGGGCGCCGGAGCGCCGACGGCGAGTGGCTCGGCCTGCGACGCAGGGAGGAGGAGGAGGGAGAAGAGTGCGGTGAGGGTGGCTTTGAGATTCATGGTGGTGAGAAGAACCCGCGCGGGCGGAAAACCGTAGAGCGAGTGTGCCGAGCAGGCCACTCGCTATTTCAGCGTCCGGATAGCGAGTGGCCTGCCGGCAGAATCGCTCTACAGCCAGTCCAGCACCCGCTGGATCTGCGCACCCCAGTAGCCCCACTCGTGCGCGCCGGGGCTCTCCTCGTACGTCGCCGCGAGCTGCGAGCGATCTAGGTGCTCGCGGAAGGCGCGGCTCTCCGGCAGCAGCGCATCCTCGGTGCCGCAGCAGAGGAAGAGCTTCGGCTTCGCCCCTTCTGAGCGGCCGAGCTTCGTCGCGAGTTCCCACAAGTCGGACTCCCCGGCATCCAGCTCCGGACCGAAGATCCCGACATACTCCGCCTTGCTGATGAGCGAGGTGCTGCTGCCGGCCTCGCGCAGTCGCCGGGAAATATCGAGCGCGCCCGAGAGGCTCGCCGCCGCGGCGAAGCGATCGGGCCGGGC
>JBGSYE010000489.1:0-7670 GCA_041751075.1 Chthoniobacteraceae bacterium | reverse complement strand
CAGGCCAAAGCGGCGTCCCTCGAACTCAAAGCTCATCGCGGGCGCCGGGCTCTGCCAGTCGAGGAGGCTGCCGAGGTCGATGTTTTGGTTCACCTGGCGGCATCCGAGGGCGACGGCATCCGGCATGTCGAGGATGCAGTTGAGCCCCTTCTTGCTGGCGGGCGCACCGAGCGGGTGCGAGCGCCGGGGCAGCGCCGAAAAATCGGTGACGTGCTGCGGGGCCGAGCCCTCGCCGAGGAAAAACTTCGCGTAGAGCCGGTCCCTCGCGCCCTCGCGCCGGGGGATGCTCGCGCGGCTCGTAGCGGCATCTCCCTGCCACACGCTGCGGCCGCGATCCTGCGGATCCGCAGAGGTATGGAGCGGGAACTCGCGAATCTCCACGCGGCCGGCGCGGGGTGTGGTCCAGGTGAAACGCACTTCCTCGGGCGTGATTGCGACCCGCAGCGCGGGCTCGGAGGCTCCGGCGCTGGTGAAGGTCAGCGCGAGGAGGAGCAGGCGGCGGAAGGTGGTAAGCATGACTGGACGCACCACTAACCCACCCAGGACCGATCGCGCCCGAAAATTCTCTTGCAAACTCAGCGGTTCGGAGTCGAATGAAACTCTGATTTGTTTCGCCGCGTGCGCAACCAGTGCTCCCGGCGCGTGTTCATCCCCCCGTTCACCTTTCCAATAACCCCTCGTGCGTATGACTCTCCGGACCTCCTCGAAACTCCTGACAGCACTTTTCCTCTGCTCTTTGGCGCTAGCCCCGGCTGGGGTGGCGCGCACCGATCACGATGGCGACGGCTATGACGACGTTTGGCAGCGCGTGCACGGCGTGAGTGTAGCGGAATTTCCGCTCACCGACGACGCCGATGGCGACGGCAACTCGAACTTCACCGAGAGCGAAGCCGGCACCGATCTGCGCAGCCCGCTCTCCGTGCTCCGCATCAGCGCCACGACCCAATCCGGCGGCAATCTCGTCTTCAGCGCGGAGACCGTGAATCTCAAGAGCTACCAGCTTCAAAGCAGCGACAACCCCGGCGGACCGACCTGGGTGAATGAGGGCGCGCCGGTCACCGGCGGTGACGGGACGGTAAAGGATTTCACCACGCCGCTGGTCGGCACGCAGAAATTCTACCGCATCCTCGTGACGGATCAGGACATGGATGGCGACGGCGTGTCGGACTGGGCGGAGACGCTCATGGGCACGAATCCGGGTCTCGCTTCGAGTCCCGGTAATGCCTCGGGTGGCAATGCTACGGACGGCGAGACTTTGCGCAGCTTGATTTCGATCACGGCCTCGGCGCCCACCCCGGACGCCTTTGAAAAGGAAGGTACGCCCGCGACGGTGAACCTGACCCGCACCTTCGGTACGATGCCGCTCAGTGTGCCCATCAGCCTCGGGGGTTCGAGCGACGCCACGAAAGGTTCCGCTTCGCCGTTGGACTACAGTTTCACCGGCGCGAGTTCGACGGTTGTCACTTTTGGCAACGGCGCGACAGCCAAGAGCTTCTTCGTCAACCCGATCAATGACACGGCGGTGGAGGTGCCTGAGACACTCAAGTTCAGTTTCGTCCTGCCTGGCCTCGGAGCGACCGCCCTTTCACCCACTGCGTCCGTGAAGATCAAGGACGCCACGGTTACGAACGCCAATCGCCGGCTCTACGTGGCTTACCTCGGACGGGAAGCGGGGATCGCGACGACCGCCACCGGTTTTGCAACTGCGCTGGTGAATGGAGACAACGACCAGGCGGCCGTGAGCCTGACCTTCAGCAATCTTTCCTCGGTCCAGAATACCGCGTACATTCGCTACGTGGGCAATTCCGGCGAGGTGGAACTCATTCCGAACGGGCAGGTCAGCGGCTTTCCTTGGAATATCCGGAGCCGGCAGACGCTGATCACCGATCAGGCGACGCTCGATGCGCTGGCGGCTGGCGAGCTCTACGTGAGCGTCACGAGCGCGGACTTCCCGGGTGGCGAATTGCGCGGCACTTTCCAGCTCGCCCAGGGCTCGATCGGCGACCCGCCCATCCCGCCCAATCCGCCAGTTTTTGGGAGCCCGGAGTTTCCAAATCTCGCTTCTGGCGGCGTGACGAATAATCCGACGCTGGATCGCGACATCGCCCGCTTCCTCCAGCAATGCACCTACGGCCCGACGCCGGAGAGCATCCAGGCAGTGCGCAACCTCATCACCGCCAACGGTAACGACATGATCGCCGGCTATACCGCGTGGATTAATCAACAGATGAACCTCGCACAGACGCCGTCGCCGTCGCTGATGAAGCTGGTCCAGGCGGCGGATACCGAGGAGTTTATTATCCGCGGTAATAAGCCGAGCACTGCTGGCAACGATCCGCAATTCGGCGGCAACTCCTTCTCCTTTGCCGGAAACCGCACTTGGGTTCCCAGCTCCCAGCATCAGAACAATCACCCCTTTCACAATAACCGACGCCGCGAATGGTGGACGCTGGTGCTGAACTGTCCGGATCAGCTCCGCCAGCGCATGGCCATGGCCTTGCACGAGATCGTGGTCATCGGCGAGAACGACAACTCGGTTCAAGTCTATCATTACGGCACTGCCAACTATTGGGACATGCTGGCGGCCAACGCCTTCAGCCGGTATCGCACGATCCTGCAGAACGTGACCTACAGCCCGATGATGGGCGTGTACCTCAGTCACCTCAAGAATCAGGAGCAAACCGGCTCGATCAGTCCGGATGAGAACTACGCGCGGGAGATCATGCAGCTCTTTTCCATCGGCCTCGTGCAGCGCCACCTCGATGGGAGCTTGAAACTCGACGCGGTCAACGCTCTGCCGATTCCGACCTACGACCAGGAGGACATCACGGAAATGGCGCGGGTAATGACGGGCCTGAGCTTTAGCCGGTATCATCCCGGGAATACCGGGACCGAAACGAACAATTTTGATTTCTTGCGAAGCAATGGAACCCGCTTCTGGCAGGGGTCGTGGACCAACCCGATGAAGATGTTTTCCGCATTCCACGACTTCAACGAATATACGGCCTACACCGGGCTGCCGAAACCGGCGGGTGTGCCTTCCGCATCGAAAATCCTTTTCCGCGACAAGGCCGGGGAGACCGTGATCCCGATCCGCACGCAGAGCGACGCCAATGGGAATGCAGACCTCACAAATGCCCTGGACGCGCTCGCCAATCACCCGAACACCCCGGTCTTCATTTCCCGCCTGCTGATCCAGCGCTTCACCACCGCCAACCCCAGCGCGGGCTACCTCTATCGCGTGGCGCAGAAGTATCAGCAGTCCATGGGTGCGGCCGATCATCTCGGTCAGGTGGTCAAGGCGATCCTGCTCGACCACGAGGCCCGGAGCCTGAGTCTCGCCGACGATACCGCATCGGCGGGCAAACCCAAGGAGCCGATCCTGCGATTCACCGCGATGCTCCGCGCGCTGAAATTCTACACCGGGGTGCCGTTGGCCAATCTTGCGGCGATGCCGGTGACGTTCACAGCCGCCCAGTCGTGGATCACCACGCCGTACCCTGCCACGGAGTTGGATAAATTCCCGTCCGGCTCGAAGCGCTTCCGGTTCGCCAATACGGATACGGTCCTGACGCAGTCGCCACAGGACGCGCCCAGCGTTTTCAATTGGTTCCTGCCGGATTACGTCGTGCCCGGTCCGCTCGCTCAGGCGGGTCTGGTCGCGCCTGAGCTGCAGGTGGCCACGGAGTCCAACGTCGTCAACATCCTCAACTACCACTACGACGCGCTCTTCACCAGCATCCCACCCGCCACCACGGTGAAGCCCGGGCGCGCGCTGGAGGATTTCTTTAACCTGTCGCAGTACCAGAGCGCGGCGGCTATTCAGCTCTCAGTGCCCGCTTACGCACGGCCTTTCGACGCCGGCAGCAATCCGACCGGCGTCGGCTACTTCAGCGCCGCGCAGTTTGATTCGGACCCCGGCGGAACGGAGACGGCGGGGACGATCAACAATCAACTCGACAACCTGCTGCCGGATTACTCCGATCTGACGACGCTCTACACGAACGCTTACAATCAGAAGCTGATCGATCTCTACGCGCCGGCTGCAGTTCCTGCTTCCCCCACCACTGGCAGAAAAAACGAAGCGCACGACGCCGCCGCACTCGCCGTGCTCGACCAGTGCGACCTGCTCTTTACCGCCGGATTCCTGAAGGCGAATTTCGGGGGGCTGCCGCCCGCTACGCCGAGCCCGCGCCAATCCATCGTGGATGCTCTCCAGGCCAGCCCCGGCGTCGGCCTGTATATGAACCCTGGAAATGTGTACGTGGGGCGCACCGTGCATACCACCGACGCCCATAACTACCTGATCAATGCCCAGTTTCGATCGAGGAACATCGTCTATCTCGTTGTCAGTTCGCCGCAGGCGCTGATCCTGAAGTAAATCCGCTCACACCGTCCCAACCGACTCCACCCCGGAAAACCCAAAACCCGCCGCCATGAACCTACGACTCCGCCGCAAGTCTGCCGAAAACCTCTCCCGCCGCGATTTCCTCATCCGGGGCGGGTGCGGGGCCATGAGCCTCACGAGTGTGGTGAACACCATCGCGCAGCTAAAACTGATGCAGGGCGTCCTTAACGCCCAAGGTGGAGGGCCTGGATATAAAGCGCTGGTCTGCGTGTTCCTCGCCGGCGGGAACGACTCCAACAATATGCTGATTCCGTATTCCGGCACCGCACGGACAGACTACCAGAACGGCCGCGGTAGTATTCTCGCGATCCCGACCACCGGCGCGGACCCGCTCACCAATCTCGCCAACACCCAGCTCTCGACGGTTCCTTCCGAGGTGACTGCCGCCGATCCATTGGGCGGATACCTGGGCACCTTCGCCGTCCACCCCCAGTGCGGCCACATCCGGGACATGTTCAATGACGGCGACCTCGCCTTTGTAGCCAATGTCGGCACGCTCGTTCAGCCCGGCATCACCCGCACAAATTATCCCAGTTCAACGAAGCCGCCGCAGCTCTTTTCCCACTCGGATCAGGTGACGCAATGGCAAAGCAGCGTGCCGGATCGGCCTTTCACCAGCGGTTGGGGCGGGCGGATCGCGGATTTGCTCGATCCGACTTACAACAGCGGCGCCACGGCTTCGATGTCCATCTCGATCTCGGGAGTGAACAGCTTCCAGGTCAGCCCCACCGGCGCCGTCACTCCCTACGTCATGCGCAGCAGCGGCGTCGTGCCCCTGAGCGGCTATGGGACGAACTACACGAGTGCGGTGAACAACACATCCCAGGTCTTCGTGGATACGAACTACAAGACGGGTGAACAGGGCCGGCGTCTGCGTGCTTTCGAGCAAATCCTCAACATGAGCAACAACAGCCTCCTGGAGAATGCCTACAATGGAGTCGTAAAGAGCGCCCGGCTTACGGAGGGTGTGGTCGGCACCGCGCTCCAGACCACAGTCGCTGGAAACGGCACGACGCTCGACACGCACTTCATCAATGCGTTTGCCGGAGCTCCCGGCGGCATTACCCCCACAAGCAACGATTTCACCAATCAGATGAAGCTCGTGGCCCGGCTCATCGCCGGGCGCTCCGCATTGGGAAACAGCCGGCAGATTTTCTTTGTGCAACTCGGCGGCTTCGACACTCACACCACGCAAATCCCGACCGGCGGCACCCAATTCACGACGGGCCACACCGGGCTGATGAATATCCTCAATTGCACGCTCAAGGCCTTCCGCGATTCGCTCCAGGATTTGGGAGTCTGGAACGATGTCGTGACCTGCACCTCATCCGATTTCACGCGCACATTTACTGCGAACAAGACGGACTCCAGCGCGGGGAGCGATCATGCCTGGGGTGGACACACGGTCGTGATGGGCGGACCCGTCGAAGGGGGCCGCATCTATGGCAAATTTCCGCCGCTCAAGCGCGGAACCGCGACCGGGAGCATCGACGCCACCGGTTCGAGCGGTCGCTGGATTCCGAGCACCTCGGTGGATCAATACGCCGCCGTGCTTGCGAGGTGGCTCGGGGTCAGTGCAGCGGATCTGCCGACCATCTTCCCGAATCTGACCCGCTTCACTTCCGCGCCTTTCACGCAGATCCTGCAGCCGAATCAGACGCCGAATCTAGGCTTTCTCAATCTCGCTTAACGACGCGGTCCGGCAGCGCTCCACATGGCGGCAGCTCGCATCCGCTTTCGCTGGCTGATCGGCGCCTCGGCGTTGCTGGCAGTCGGTGCCAGCGTCTGGTTTCTCCGGGAAAACCGCCAGACCGAGCCTGCGGCCGAACAGGTGACGAAATCGGAGGCGTGGCCGCCTGCGGCATCCAGCAGTGCGGCTGCCGTCGCGCCGGCGACATCGCTCCCTCCGGCGGAGGAACCGCCCCCGATCACCGTCGCGCCAGTAGCTTCGGAATTGGGCGCCGCGTTGACCCGCAAGGACGACCCGACTGGAGCGCTCCAAGCCGTCGAGCAGATCCTGTATTTCTATCGGCAGGGCCTCGGAGAAAACCCGGTCGGCCAGAATGAAGATATCGTCGCCGCGGTCCTTGGCGATAATCCCAAGCGGGCCGCGTATCTTCCGGCCGATTCTCCGGCGATCAAGGACGGGCGGCTCCTGGATCCGTGGGGCACGCCATATTGGTTTCACCCCGTGAGCCGCAACCGGATGGAGATCCGCAGCGCGGGGCCGGATCGCGAACTCTTCACCAACGACGATCTGAAGAACGATTGAGCCGCCTGGCGGTTTGCGCGAATTCTCCCGCAGCCCGCTCTGGCAATGACTTCGAGCCTGCGCCATCTTCCCCACCCCGAATGAATAAGAAAATCCTCGTCCCGCTCCTGATCCTCGCGGTGATCGTCGTCGCTGTGCTGATGATGCGTCCGCCCGCCGGAGATCCCGCGGCCTCCGCGACTCCCGCGCCAGTGGAGTCGCAGGCGCCGGTACCGCCAGAGAGCGAACCCGTGCCCGCGCCCGAGGTGTCGGCGGTCGATCCAGTCCTGCCTGGAGCTTTGCCCCTCGGGGTTCCGATGCCACAGCCGCCGCCATCCTCGCCGGGCGATCGGTTTGCGCGGCCTTCGCTGGAAAATTCCACCGATCCCGATCTCGATATTGCGCGCAACGACGTGGAAAACATCGGCCTGATGCTGCGGGATTTCCGGACGGTCCAGGGAGAAAACCCCACGGGTACGAACGCCGAGATCATGAAGGCGGTGATGGGCGGCAACAAGAAGGGCGCGCTGCTCGGGCCGCCGACGGGGATGGCGCTCAATGGCGACGGCGAACTGGTGGATCGCTGGGGCACGCCAGTGTTTTTCCACCAGATGTCCGCCACCGAGATGGAAATCCGCAGCGCTGGCCCCGATCGGAAGCTCTACACGAGCGACGACGTGCTCGCGAAATAGCGGAGCCGGCGCGGCGGCGTTGCTCTGGCGGGGGGAAACTGCAAGCCTCGCCGCCATGCCCCGCCGCTCCCCCCGCTCGAAGAAACTCGCCCTCGTCGCGATCCCCCATTCTTTGAAGGCCGTGCCGGCCCGCGACCGCCGGCTCACCTTTGGTGCGCGATGGAGCTACGCGCCGGCGCCGGAGAGCGTCACGGTGAAGATCGCGCCGCGCTACGAGCTCTTCATCGGCGGAAAAGCGGTGGCACCCGGCGGCGGCTATTTCCCGTCGATCAATCCCGCCACGGAGCAACCGCTCGCTGAGATCGCAACGGCCACGCCC
>JBGSYE010000488.1:0-4698 GCA_041751075.1 Chthoniobacteraceae bacterium | reverse complement strand
CATCGCGGGATTCGGGGCCTCGTTCTTCCCGTTGCGCAAGGGCGGCGGGACCGCCTACGGCTGCAAATTGACGGTCGAGGAGGGCGCGACGCAGCCCGTCTGGATCGACGGGTTCGATTTCGCGATGGCGAACATGTCGGTGGCGCATGTCGGCAAGCGCCCGGTTGCCATCGCCGATTGCGTGGAGGGCAGCTATTCCGCCGCCGCAGGGGCAGGGCCGCTGACCGCGCTGCACTGGACGAGCGCGGGGATTGAGTCGCGGGGAAGTCAGCCGATCATTCTCGAGGCGGTGCGTTTCATCGACAAGGCCACGCCTGCGATCACGGTCGCCGGCCCATCCGTGCAGGGCTGGGCCGTGCTGCGGGAGGGCTGGGCTCCTCTGCTGGTGGCGAGCGGCGGCGACCACTCGCTGGTGGGAGCCGTGGTGAGCCAGCGGACTTTCCGGCCCAAGGATCCGCTCGTGGTGCTGAGCGACGGCGCGAAGTTCGCGGGCAGCCTGTTCGATGTCTCCGCCAGCGACGAAATGGCCGCGATCCTCGTGGCGGCCTCGGGGAAACCCGCAGTGAAGCGAACCGACGCGAAGCTGCGCTGGTCGGCGAAGAGCGCGGCGGTAGCAGCCGACGAGCAGGAGTCAGAAGCGATGTGGCCCCCCGCGCCCGGTATTGTGCATTCGAACATCCAAGTTGCTGCGCCATGAACTCACTGCGACACGCCTCCCATGAGCGCGGGCGCTGCCGGGATTGTTGATTCCTCCCTGGCTGCTTGCCCGCAAGTCAACCCCGTTTCCGAAATGCACATCTCCAAGAAATCCCCATCCCAGAGTCTGGCCGCAATTCTCTGTCTGCTCCTGACGGTGGCCACGACCATGGCCGAGTCCCGGCTCTTCATTCTGTCGGGCCAGTCGAACATGGTAAAACTCAATGCCGACAAATACTTCACTCCCTTGATTAAAGAAGCTCATCACTTTCCTGCCGGCCGCGCTTGATTTTTAAAGATGGATGGCTACCGCGAGGCGCAGCATCCGCGCTCGTTCGCTCCCGTCTGAACGCAAAATAACCACGCCTCCGATCCCGATGAAATCAATCGCACACGCCATCCTCCCGTCCCTGCTTTTCGTCAGCCCGCTTCCCGCGGAGAACATCGTCTTTCCCAAAGCCGCGAATGTTGCCGATGTGAAACGCGACTATGGCGCGAAGGGCGACGGCGTGACCGATGACACCGCCGCTATCCAGCGGGCGCTCACCGAAAAGAAGAACCTCATCTGCCTGCCGAACGGCACCTATCTCGTCACCGCCACGCTGCGCTGGGGGGACAAGGAAAAGCGGCAGGTGCTCCAGGGGCAGAGCACGGAGGGGACGATCATCCGGCTGCGCGATGGCGCGGCGGGCTTTCAGGAGGCGGACGAACCGCAGGCCGTCATCTGGACGGGCAAGGCTCCGGCGCAGCGCTTTCGCAATGGCATTCGCAATCTCACCGTCGATACGGGGAAGGGAAATGCGGGCGCGATCGGGGTGCAATTCATCGCCAACAATCAGGGCGGAATGCGCGCGGTCACGATCCGCTCGGGCGACGGAGCGGGGCCGATCGGGCTCGATCTCGGCTACACCGATGAGCAGGGGCCGTGTCTCCTCGAGGGGATCAAAGTCGTCGGCTTCGACATTGGCATCTTCACCAAACACGCGGTGGACAGCGTCACCTTGGAAAACCTCACGCTCGAAGGCCAGCGCCGCTACGGCTTTGTGAACGACGGCCAGTGCATCAACGTGCGCGGCTTCACGAGCACGAATCGCGTGCCTGCATTTTACAACATGCGCGGGCCTGGTCTGGTCACGATGCTCGATGCGAAAATCACCGGTTCCGGCGAGGCGGCGATCATCAATGAAGCCGCGCTTTTCGCCCGCAACCTCGCGACCAGCGGCTACAAACTCGCGATCGCCAACACCGGCGGCACAAAGGAAAACGCCGCGGGGCCGCAGGTCGCCGAGTTTGTCTCGCACAAGGTCCTGAGCCTTTTCCCCTCGACCGGGCGCTCGCTGAATCTGCCGCACAATGCCGTGCCCGACGTGCCGTGGGATGACGCCGCGCAGTGGGCCAGCGTCGCCGCTTTCGGCCCGCCGCGCACCGTCGAACTCATCCATCGCGACACCGGCAAAAAGCTCCCGATGACCGACTGGTCGCAGGCGCTCCAGCGCGCCATCGATTCCGGCGCGACGACCGTTTACTTCCCGGCCAATGGCGGCGAGATGCCGGTCCTCGGCCCCGTGCACTTGCGCGGAAAACTGCGGCGGCTTATCGGCTGCGAAGTCGGCCTCGGCAACATCGTCAAGGACACCAACCGGCCCACCGATTATCAGGACGAGTTCCGCGCTCGGTTCATCCTCAGCGACGGCGAGTCACCGGTCGTGCGGGTGGAGCATTTCATGACGTGGTATGCGTCGCCCGGCTTTGAGCAGCGCAGCACGCGCACGCTCGTCGTCGCCAGCATGTCGATCTACGAGCTGCTCACCGCGCCGGGCGGCGGCGACGTTTTCCTCGATGACGTGCGCGGCAAACAAATCCATGTCCGCGGCACCAGCCTCTGGGCACGGCAGCTCAATCTCGAAGGCCACGAAGTTCCGCGCCTGCTCAATGAAGGCGGCAAGGTCAGCGTGCTCGGGCTCAAGACCGAGGGGAGCAACACCATCTCCGTGGTGCGCGGCGGCGGGAGCACGGAGATCCTCGGCGGCTTCGTCTATGCCAATCGCGACGGCACCGGGCAGACGATGTGCGTGAATGAAGACTCCGCGCTTTCCGTGACGCTCGGCGAGACCACCACGAAAAAGGGCCGCGCCTTCGACATCCTCGTCCGCGAGACGCGTGGCAGTGAAACCAAGGAGCTGCGCCACGGCCAGGCCCCATCGCGTGCCTACGGCAATATGCTGCCGCTTTTCAGCAGCGGTGCCGCGCGGTAACCGGATACCGCCCCCACCATGAACTCCCTGCTCCGCCGCGCCGGCCCGGCCCTCGCCATCCTCGTCTTTTCCCTCGCCGCGCGCGCGGCGGAAAAGCCGAACGTCCTTTTCATCATGGCCGATGACTACCGGCCCGAACTCGCCTCCTACGGCTCGCCGGCGATCACGCCGAATCTCGATCGGCTGGCGCGGCGCGCGGTGCAATTCGAGCGCGCGTATTGCCAGCAGGCGGTCTGCAATCCCTCGCGCTCCTCGATGCTCACCGGGCTGCGTCCGGCGACCCTCGGGCTTTACGTCAATGGCACGCATTTCCGCGAGTTGAAGCCGGACGTGATGACGCTCCCGCAATGGTTCAAGGAGCACGGCTACGTCGCGCGCGATGTCGGGAAAATCTTCCACAACTGGCACACCAAGGAGCGCGGCGACCCGCGTTCGTGGAGCGCGCCGGAGTTCCTCCACTACGCCAATCACGGCGACGATCTTCCGCAGGTCGAAGGCGCACTGCCGCCAAATTTGGCCACAGCCACCGCGGCGCGCGGCTACGGCGCGACGACCCTCTGCGAATGCCGCGACGTGCCGGATACGGCTTACTTCGATGGCCGCGTGACCGCCGAGGCGGTGCGCGTGCTGGAGGAGGTGAAAGGCGCGCCGTTCTTTCTCGCGGTCGGTTTCTGGAAGCCGCACGCGCCTTTCAATGCGCCGAAAAAATACTGGGACATGTATGACCGCGCAAAGCTCCCGCCGCTGAACCCCGCGCGTTCCACCAAGGCGCCGGAACTCGCCTTTCACGACAGCCGCGAAATCCTCGCCCCCCCCGACGGCCCGACCAGCGCCGCCGAAGCCGCCGAGATGCGCCAAGGCTACTTTGCCGCGATCAGCTACCTCGACGCCCAGCTCGGCAAGGTGCTCGACGCGCTCGACGCCAGCGGCGTGGCCGAGCGGACGATCATCGTCTTCGTCGGCGACCACGGCTATCACCTCAGCGAGCACGGGCTGTGGGGGAAGACCTCGAACTTCGATTACGACGCGCGCGTCCCGCTCTTCATCGCCGACGCCACCCGCACCAGCGCGGGCGCGAAAAGCGCGTCGCTCGTCGAGTTGATCGACCTTTTCCCGACGCTCACCGCCCTCTGCGGCCTACCCGCCACGCCGGGGGTCGAGGGCGTGAGCCTCGTGCCGATTCTGGAAAATCCGCAGGCCGCGGTGAAGCCCGCCGCCTTCACCCAGCACCCGCGCCCCGCCTATCCCGACCGCGACCCCGGCGGCATCCAGGCGATGGGCTACAGCGTGCAAACCGCCGGCGGGCGCTACACGGAATGGCGCGATTGGAAGACGGGGGAAGTCCTCGCGCGCGAACTCTACGACGAAGCCCAGCAAGGCTTGCAGCCTGTCGGGTGGGCGGGGGCGCGCGTCGGAGCCAGGGGTCCACCCTTGCAGAAAATGGCGAATGACAGGGATTGCGGCGCTGACGGCCTGGCCGGTTTTCGGGGCAGGGCGTGCCAGCGTCGCTCATAGAAAGGCTTTCGCGCTGATGGAGTTTACCCCTAGTATTCCGCCTCCTTTTTAGTTAGAACACGAACCCATGTATCTCCCCCGCGCCATCATCGCCTCTGCTTTCGTCCTCCTCGGCTGCTTCTTTCTGCTGTTCCCGCTCGATGCGCAGACAGCCTCGGATCCCGCGGTGGATACTGCCGCCCCCGCCGCCGCAGCATCCGCGGGCAGCCCGATGCCAAACTGGCTCGTGAAG
>JBGSYE010000487.1:0-5144 GCA_041751075.1 Chthoniobacteraceae bacterium | reverse complement strand
TAGGTTTTGGTGGACGAGTCCGGCATTCCACCTTCCACCCTTCCCGCCCACCTCCTACCCTCCCGCCGCGCAATGATTGCCCTGACGATCGAAAACCTGACCAAGCGCTTCGGCGAGACGGTTGCGCTCGATCGGATCAGTCTGCGCATCGAGCCGGGTGAAATCTTCTTCCTGCTCGGCCCGAGTGGCTGCGGCAAGACGACCCTGCTGCGCTCCGTCGCCGGCTTCTACATCCCAGAAGAGGGTCGGATCCTTTTCGGCGAAGACGACGTCACGCGCCTGCCGCCGCATCTGCGGGATACAGGCATGATGTTCCAGAGCTACGCGCTCTGGCCGCACTTCACCGTGGCGCGCAATGTGGCCTTCGGGCTCGAAGAGCGGAAGGTGCCCGCGCCGGAGATCGCACAACGGGTCGCGCAGGCGCTCGAGCAGGTGAAGATGGCGCAATATGGCGCCCGAAAGATCCATCAGCTCTCCGGCGGCCAGCAGCAGCGGGTCGCGCTGGCGCGGGCGCTCGTGGTCCGTCCGCGCTGCCTGCTGCTCGATGAACCGCTCTCGAATCTCGACACCCGGCTGCGGATCGAGATGCGCGGGGAGATCCGCCACATCTGCAAGGAATTCGGCCTCACCGCGATTTACGTCACCCACGATCAAAAGGAGGCGCTCTCGGTCGCCGATCGCATGGCGATCATGGAGAGCGGTCACATCCGCCAGACGGGCACGCCGGCGGACGTGTATCGGCACCCGCATTCGCGTTTCGTCGCGGACTTCATGGGCGAGACGAATTTCCTCACGGGAAAAGTGGTGGCCGTAAATGGCGGCACCGCGCGGATCGAGACGGCGCTGCGATCCTTCGACGCCGCGCTCCGCGGCGATGGATGGCAGCCCGCGATGGGCGACACCTGCACCCTTTCGATCCGCCCCGAGAGCTGGCGGCTTTCGACCGAGAACTTCGCGCAAAATTCCGTGGCCGGGCGCATCCACGACCGCGTCTATCTCGGGGAAATGGCGCAGTATCAATTCACCGCCGGCCCGCAGCGGCTGAAAATCTTCGAGCTGAATCCGAAATTCGTGGAGCTGAGTCCCGAGCGCGAAGTCTTCGCCAGCGTCGCGCCCGAGGACGTCGTCGCCCTGCCAGGATGAACGCGGTGCACCAGTATGTAGCGGCGGTCTATGACCGTCGCTCGTGTCCGTGGGCGGAGGTCGTGCGGAGCCGGACGCACCAACGATGCTCCGCGCCGCCTTCGCCCACGGATGTGTGCGACGGTCACAGACCGACGCTACAAACATGAAAAATCTCACCCTCGCCGCCGTGCTCCTCGCGGTCCTGCTCGGGCCGCTGATTTTCCGCCCTGCGGGCGAATCCCGACCGCGGCCCGGCGAGCGCTCGGTGGTCATCGTCACGCCGCACATCGAGTCGATCCGCTACGAGTTCGCCCGCGGTTTCGTGAAGCACCATTTCGAGCGCACCGGCGAGCGGGTTCATGTCGATTACCGCACACCGGGCGGCACCAGCGAGATCGCGCGTTACATCGCCTCGGAGTACTTCGCCTCCTTTCAGCACCACTGGACGCACACCCTCGGCCGCAAGTGGAGCCGCGCAGTCGCGCTGAGCTTCGACAATCCGAAGGTCACCCTCGACGACACGCCCAAGGACGACACCCTCGAGCAGCAAGCCCGGCGCGCCTTTCTCGCCTCCGATGTGAGCAGCAGGCTCGATCTCTTCTTTGGCGGCGGGCCGTATGATTTCGAGCAGCAGGCGCGCGCCGGGCGTCTCGTCGATAGCGGCTTTATCCGCGAGCATCCGGAGCTGTTCGGCCCCGGTCCCGGCGCCATTCCGCGGGTGCTCGGCGGCGAGCCTTTCTACGATTCGGAGGGGCGCTGGATCGGCTCGGTGCTCTCCTCTTTCGGCATCGTCTATAATGTGGACTCGCTCCGCCGGCTCGGCATCGAGCAGCCGCCCGTGCAGTGGGAGGATCTCGCCGATCCGCGCTACCTCCACCAGATCGCGCTCGCAAATCCCACGCAGAGCGGCTCGGTGAGCAAGTGTCTCGAGATGCTGATCCAGCAACAGATGCAGCGCGAAGTCGCCGCGCGCGCGCCGCTTTCCCCCGAGCAGGAGACGGAAGCGCTTGCCGCCGGGTGGGCGCGCGCGATGCGGATGCTGATGAAGATCGGCGCGAATGCCCGCTACTTCACCGACTCGTCGGCAAAGATCGGGCTCGACGTGGAAGCGGGCGAAGCCGCCGCGGGGATGACGATCGACTTCTACGGGCGCTTCCAGAGCGAGATGGTGCGCCGGCCCGATGGCTCGTCGCGGCTGCAATACACGAACGTCGTCGGCGGCTCCTCAGTGAACGTCGATCCCATCGGCCTCTTCCGCGGCGCGCCGAATCGCGAGCTCGCGAAGGAGTTCCTCGCCTTCGTGATGTCGGTGGATGGGCAGAAGCTGTGGAACTGGAAAGTCGGCGCGCCCGGCGGGCCGGAGCGATATGCGCTGCGCCGGCCGCCGATCCTGCCCGCGCTCTACGCGCCGGAGTTCCGCCCCTTTCGCAGCGACCCCGATCTGAATCCCTACGAGCTGGCGCAGACCTTCACCTATCACGCCGAGTGGACCGGCCCGCTCTTCCGGCCCGCTGCGTTCATCTTCCGCGTGATGTGCATCGACCCGCATGACGAATTGGTCGCCGCCTGGCGCGCGCTGATCGACGCCGGATTCCCCGCCGAGGCGATGGCCATTTTTGAAGATGTGAGCCGGGTGGATTACGCTACGGCCCGCGGCCGGGTGCGCGATGCGCTCGGCGGCGCCAAGATCAAGGAAGTGCAGCTCGCCAAGGAATTTGCCGATCACTTCCGCGCGCAGTATCGGCACGTAGAGCGAGTGTGCCGACAGGCCACTCGCTAGCGCGCGACATGCATTTTGCACGCGGAACTGCGGACGAATGACCAATGCCAAAGGACCAATGACCAAGGAACTCGCACGCTCCAATGCCGAAGGGTGCCCCACGACGACTCGGGGTCATTGGAGATTCCGTGGTCATTGGTCCTTGGTCCTTGGACATTCTCCGTCCACTCCCTGAGTCGCGCCAGAAAGCGAGTGGCCTGTCGGCACACTCGCTCTACGCCCGCTTGCCCGCCCTGCCCTCTGCATCTACTCTCCCCGCCCCTATGCTCGATCTCCAATCACTCCCGGATGCCCACGGCCACTTCGGCCCCTATGGCGGCATGTTTGTGCCGGAGACGCTGATGACCGCCCTCAACGACCTCACCGCCGAATACGCGAAGGTCCGCGAGGATGCGGACTTTCAGCGCGAGCTCGCGTGGCTGCTGCAAAACTACGCGGGCCGCCCCACGCCGCTCTATCTCGCCGAGCGGCTCACGGAGCATTGCGGCGGCGCCAAAATTTACCTCAAGCGCGAAGACCTGCTCCATACCGGCGCGCACAAGATCAACAATGCCCTGGGCCAGATCCTCCTCGCGCAGCGCATGGGCAAAAAGCGGATCATCGCCGAGACCGGCGCGGGTCAGCACGGCGTCGCCACTGCCACCGTCGCCGCCCGCGCCGGGCTGGAGTGCGTGATCTACATGGGCGCCGTGGATATGGAGCGGCAGGCGCTGAATGTCGCGCGGATGAAATTCCTTGGCGCGAAAGTCGTCGCCGTGACCGCCGGGCAGGCGACGCTCAAGGAGGCGATCAATGAAGCGATGCGCGACTGGGTGACGAACGTGCGAACGACGCACTACATCCTGGGCAGCGCGCTCGGGTCGCATCCTTATCCGATGATGGTCCGCGATTTCCATCGCGTGATCGGCGACGAAGCGCGCGCGCAGATTCTCGAGCGGGAAAAGCGCCTGCCCGATCTGCTCGTCGCCTGCGTCGGCGGCGGCTCGAATGCCATCGGCCTCTTCTGGCCCTTCCTGAAGGACGAGTCCGTGAAAATGATCGGCGTCGAAGCCGGCGGTCGCGGCATCCGCGACGGCGATCACGCCGCGCGATTCCAGGGCGGCAAACTCGGCGTGCTGCAAGGCACGAAGACCTTCCTGCTCGCCGACGACGACGGCCAGATCCAGCTCACCCACAGCGTCAGCGCCGGCCTCGACTACGCCGCCATCGGGCCCGAGCACGCGTATCTGCGCGATCAGGGCCGCATCGACTACGACTTCGCCACCGACGCCGAAGCACTCGACGCCTTCGTGAAGCTCGCGCGTCTCGAAGGCATCATCCCCGCCCTCGAGAGCGCCCACGCCATCGCCCATGTGCTGAAGGTCGCGCCACAGATGCCACCGGATTCCATCCTCATCGCGAACCTCTCCGGCCGCGGCGACAAAGACGTGGCGCAGGCCGCGGAGGCACTGCTGAAGACGTAGAGCGAGTGTGCCGTCAGGCCACTCGCTTTTCGCCGGCGCACGGAAGCGACTGGCCTGTCGGAACAGTCGCTCTACGCGTCAGTCGCGGAAATTCTGAAACCCCAGCGCCACGCCGAAGTCCTGGCTGCGGCAGAAGGCGATCACTTCCTGGAGATCGTCGCGCTTCTTTCCCGTCACGCGGATCTGCCGCTCCTGCAGCGCGCTCTGCACTTTCATGTCGCGGCCCTTGATCGCCTTCACGATCTCCTTGGCCTTGTCCCCGTCGAGCCCTTGCTTGATCACGAAGTCCTGCGTCGCGTGCCCGAGCGGGGAGATCGCGGGCTCCTTCCGCTCGACGTTGCGGAGATCGACGTTCCGCTTCGCGAGCTTGCCCACCACGATTTCGTGCAGGCTTTTCAAGCGCGAGGCGTCCTCGGCTTTGAGTTCGATCTTCGACTCCTTTTCATTCCACTCGATGCTCGCGGTCGAGCCCTTGAAGTCGAACCGCGTGGCGAGTTCCTTGCGCGCCTGATTGATGGCGTTGTCGATCTCTTGCGCGTCGATTTCCGAGACGATGTCGAAGCTGGGCATGGCAGAGGAGTAAATGCAGAATGCAGAATGTAGAATGCAGAAAAACGCGTCAGCGCATTCATCTTCTTTCTACATTCTGCATTCTGCATTTATTCAAAGCGCAGCGCCTTCACCGGATCGAGCCGCGCGGCGAAGTACGCCGGGATCAGCGCCGCCAGCGAGCAGATCACGAAAGCGCTCACGCAGATGATCGCCACGTCGCCGGG
>JBGSYE010000486.1:0-3059 GCA_041751075.1 Chthoniobacteraceae bacterium | reverse complement strand
CGCAAGGAGCGGCGACATGCCTGTCGCCGTCGTGATCGCGCCGGAGGCGCACTCGCAATGGCCAGGCGGCGGGAGCGATGCGCAAATGGAAACCAGTGTGTGAGCACGCACGCCGCACCCGCCTTGCCAAAGTGTGTGCGCCTCCGGCGCGGGCGAGGTCGGCGACAGGAATGTCGCCGCTCCTTGCGCCCTCCAGGCTTGCGACGCCGGATCGCGCTGGCAAAACTCGCTCCCATGCCCGAGATCAAAGCAGCCTTTTGGAATCTGCAGAATCTTTTCGACATCACCGCGACGGACCTTGCGACGGATCTGGAATTCACCCCGGAGGAGGGCTGGACGAAGGAGGCGATGGAAGCGAAGATCGTGAACCTCGCGGAGATCATCAAGCTGATGCACGGCGGCACGGGGCCCGATCTGCTGGGCCTCGCCGAGATCGAGAACCACAGACTCGCCGAGAAGCTCGTCGCCGCCACGGGGCGCGCGGATTTGCAGGTCGTCCACGCCGACAGCCCGGATCTGCGCGGGATCGACACCTGCCTCATCTATTCGAGCGCCGTCTTCAAGAAGCCGCTCAAGGCCGCGATCAAGAGCCATGTGCTGCATCTCCGCTACCCGACGCGCGACATCTTCGAGGTGGAGCTGGTGGTGAAGGCGACGGGCCAGCGGCTGCTCGTGCTCGTCAATCACTGGCCGTCGCGCTCGCAGGGGAAATTCGAGAGCGAGCCGCTGCGGATCGCCACCGCCGCGCGCTGCGGCGGCGTGGTGGACGACTACCTGCGTTTCAACCGCGCCGATTTCCTCGCGCTGCCCGACACCGCGGCGACGCGCCAGGCGATCATCGACCGCTGGAATCGCAACGTGCTGCTCATGGGCGATTTCAACGACGAGCCATTCGACCGCAGCCTGCTCGATTACCTGCAAGCCACGAAGGATCTCGACCGGATGGAGGAGGACGTGAAAATCGCCGCCGCGAAAAACAAACCGCCCGCCGCCGCCTACCTCGGGCGCGAGGCGCATCTCTACAACTGCATGTGGCCCCAGCTCGGCCGCTCCGACGAAGGCTCGCACTACTACTCCGGCTCGACGAATACCTTCAATCTGCTCGACCAGATCATCGTCTCCCGCGGGCTGCTCTACGGCATTCAGGGGCTGAAGATCGACCTGCCCTCAGTGGAAATCTTTCGCGCTCCCCCGATGGCCGGCGGGACCTGGAAACGCCCGGCGGCCTTCGATCGCAAAACGCGGAAGGGCTACAGCGATCACTTCCCGGTGCAGTGCCGGCTGGCGCTGGTGTGACGGCCGGGTGGTGGGGCAGTTTCGCCGAAACTGCCGCGGGAATCAGTACACGCCTTCGACGATCGTCTTCGTCATCGCGCCGAAAGGACGGACCTCGGCCACGCCGTCCCACGCATACGGCGCGCGCGGTTTCCGGCGGAGCGCTTCGTCGCGTTCGAGGAAGCGCGGCATGAAGAATTCCTTCGTCAGCGTGGTCAGCTCCACCCGGCCCCAGGTGTCGTAGTCCACGGTCTTCGTGGTGTCGTCCGGGTTCACCACGCGCAGGACCGCACGCGGCTGCGGAGCGTAGTAGGTGATGGAGAAGTTGTCCTCTTTCGTCAGCGGCACGCTGGCGGCGAGACCCATGAGCGTGTTGCCGTAGGTCGGATAGAATCCAATGCGGTTCTCAAGGATTTCCTCGACGATGAAACGCACGTATTGCGGGAGCATCGTGGTGCCGCCGCAGAAGACGCCGCGGATGCCGGAGTCGTAGATGTCGATCTTCTCGGCGAGCGCTTCGAGCAGCTTCGGCGTCGTGAAGAGGCCGCTCACTTTGCGGTGCTTCAGGATCATCGCCGCCTGATCGACGACGTGCTCCATGTAGGCCTTGGCCTCGTCGAATTTCTTGTTGCCGATGAGCTTCTTCACCCAGCGCGGATCGAGGTCGATGAAGTAACACGAGCTGCCGCGCACATGCGCCAGATGCTCGATCGCCAGCCGCAGCCGGCGCGGCCCCGTCGGCCCCATCATCAGCCACGCCCCGCCGCGTGGGAAATGTTCGTCGCTGATCTTCTCGGAGAATTCGGAGTAGTCCGTTTTGTAATCCTCCCAGCCGATGCGCTGTTTCGGCATCCCCGTGGTGCCGCCGGTCTCGAAGATATTATACGGCTTCCCCTTGAATGCCGCCGGCACCCACACCTCCGGTTGCAAATCGCGCAGCCATTCATCCTGGAAGTGCGGGAACTTCTTCACGTCCTCGAAGGACTTGATCTCCTGGCGCGGATCGAAGTTTTTCCCCGCCCATTCGAGCCAGAAGGGGCAGCCGGTCTCCGGCGAGAAATGCCAGGCGATGATCTCCTGGAGGTGGGTTTCGAGTTGGGCCTGGGCCTGTTCTGGAGTCAGAGTTTGCATCGGTAAGAGGGTCAGGGTTTGAGGGAAATTGCGGTTGCCGCGGTCGCAGGCGGGTTCGGGTGATCGTCCGCATCGCTGTCGTGGGCAGGCTCGGGCAGCCAGCGCGTGAGCACCGCACCCATCAGCGCGTAGCCGCCGGCCACGATCGCCGCCATCAGCGCGATCTTTGCGGCGCTGGGCGGATTCGATTCCGACAGCGTGATCGTGATCCATGCGGCGGCGGTGCCGATGACGCGCCCGCCGATGTTCGCCGCAAAGCTTTCGCCGGTCCCGCGCAGGTGGATTGGGAAAGCCATCGGGATGTAATTTCCCCAGAACGAGAACTGCGCCACGGTGAACAAGCCGGCGAGGAAAATGCCCGCCTTGATGAGGCCGAGCGTGTCTCCGCCGAGGTTGCCGGAGATCCACCAGAAGAAGCACGGCACGAAAATCAGCGCCGGAATCTGAAAGACGCGCAGCAGCGCGCGGCGGCTGACGATGACCGTGGCGAGCATGGCGAAAATGACCCGTCCGGCGAGGCCGCCGAGTTCCTGCATGCTGGAGACTTTGGCGACGGCTGCGTCGCTCGCATTGCCACCGATCTGGCGCCTCTGCGCGGGCGTGAGTTCGGGCCGTCCGGCAGCGGCCGCCTCGGCCGCGGCTTTGCCGACCGC
>JBGSYE010000485.1:0-4319 GCA_041751075.1 Chthoniobacteraceae bacterium | reverse complement strand
CGGCGCGCCGCACTGCTGGGTCGGCGTCGCGCGGATGCGGCCGCGCTCGATGGCGATTTGCGCCTTCTCTACCGCCACACCGGAGAGCGCCGGACGGCGGCCGAGCGCGCAGATGAGTTGCTCGCCCTCGACGGCGAGTTCGGTGTCGCCCTGCCGAAAGATGACCCGCTTTGCCGTCCCGCCGCGCTCCGCACGGAGTAGTGTGGTGCTGCGATGGATGACGATGCCGCGGCGTTCGAGCGATTCCGTGAGGGTGTCGGCGATGTCGCGATCACTTCCCGTAAGTATTTGCGCGCTGCGCTGGATCACCGTGACCTTCGACCCGACGCCGCGGTAGAAGCTCGCCAACTCCAGCGCTATCGCCCCGCCGCCGAGAATCACGACCGATGCGGGAATCGTGTCCGCATCGAGCACGTCGTCGCTCGTCCAAAAGCCCGCCTCGCGCAGCCCCGCCAGCTCCGGCACCTGCACGACGGAGCCTGTCGCCACGAGGAAACTCCGCGCGGCCAGCCGCTGCAATCCGCCGTCGCGCAACCGCACCTCGACGGTATGCGGATCGACGAAGCTCGCCCGCCCTCGGAGGAACGCGAACCGCCGATCTTCGAGTTGCCCGCGGCGGTAGTCGGCGAATTCCCCGATCAACCGCCGCTTGCGCGCACGGATCGCCGGACCGCTGGCCGCGATGAATTCCGCGTGCAGACCGAACTCACCCGCGTGGCGGATCGCCTCCGCGCGGTGCGCGGATTCCAGCAGTGTCTTGCTCGGCATGCACCCACGCAGGATGCACAGCCCGCCGACGTCATCGCCGCCTTCGACGACCGCCGTCCTGAGTCCGAAGCGCGCCGCGGTCGAAGCCGCCGCGTAGCCCGCGCTGCCGCCACCGATGACGAGAAAGTCGAAGTCCAGTTCGCTCATAACGCGAGATCAAACGCGGAAGGCGCCTGCGCCACACGCGAAATGCGCTGGGCCTTCCACTCCGGCTATGCGCCTTCGTCGCCTTCGGCAGCGTCCTCATCTTCATTGGCGACCACGGGCGCGATGCCCGAGAGGATCTCACCTTCGCGGGTGTCGATGAGTTTCACCCCTTGCGCATTGCGGCCGGTTTCGCGGATCTCGGCCACGCGCGTGCGGACCATCTTGCCTTTGTTCGTGATGAGCATGAGTTCGTCGCCATCGCGCACGGTCAGCGCGCCCGCGACACCGCCGGTGCGTTCCGTGGTCTTCATGGTGATGACGCCCTTTCCGCCGCGCGATTGCAGGCGGTACTCCTCAAACTTGGTGCGCTTGCCGAGGCCGTTTTCGCCGGCGACGAGGAGCATCGCTTCGTTGTTCACCAGCGCGGCGCCGACCACGTAATCCTTGGTATCCGGACGGATGCCCCAGACGCCGACGGTATCACGGCCCTGGTCTCGCATTTCCTCCTCGCTGAAACGAATGCTCATCCCCTCGTGCGTGATCAGGACGATCTCCTGATGGCCTTCGGTGCGCTTGCAGTCGATGAGTCGGTCGCCCTCCTCGATCTTGATCGCGATGATCCCGCCTTTGCGGATGTTTTTGAAGTCGCTCAGGTTCGACTTCTTCACGATGCCGCTGCGCGTGGCGAAGACGATGTGCAGCTTGTCGTTCCAAGTTTCCTCGTCGGTCTTCTGGCCCTGGACGCGGATAGTGGCGGCGATCTTCTCTTCGGCGCGGAGTTCGAGGAGATTGGCAATGCTGCGGCCCTTGCTCGCGCGCGAACCCTCGGGGATTTCAAAAACGCGCTCGACGTAACAGCGGCCTTCGGTGGTGAAGAACATCAGATAGTCGTGCGTCGTCGCGGTGAAGAGATGCTCGACGAAATCGTCATCGTCCTCCTCGGTCGCACCTTCCCGCGCGGTCATGCCGATGACGCCCTTGCCGCCGCGGCGCTGCGCGCGGTAGGCGGAGACAGCGGTGCGCTTGATGAAACCTTTGTGGGTCAAGGTGACGATCACGCCCTCGTTCGCGATGAGGTCTTCGATGGCGATTTCGCCTTCCGCCGGGACGATCAAAGTGCGGCGCTCGGTTCCGTATTTTTTCTGAATCTCGCGCAGTTCGTCGGTGATGATTTTCAGCACGCGTTTTTCTTTCGCGAGGATGTCGAGCAGGTCTTTGATCGTCGCGATGAGCGCGTCGTATTCGCTCTTGATGCTGTCGCGTTCGAGGCCGGTGAGTTGGTAAAGGCGCAGGTCGAGGATGTGGCCGACCTGCTTCTCGGTGAACTTGTATTGGCCGTCCACCAGCCGCGCCTCGTCGCGGATGAGCACGCCGATCTGCTCGACCGCGCGCCGCGCCCACGAGAGCGCCATCAGCTTCCCCTTCGCATCGTCACGATCCCGCGAGTCGCGGATGATCCTGATGAAGTCATCGATGTTCGCGAGCGCGATGAGGTAACCTTCCAGCTTCTCGGCTTCGACTTCGGCCGCGTTCAGCAGGTAGCGCGTGCGCCGCAGGACGATCTCGCGGCGGTGCTCGATGTAACAGGCGATGGCATCTTTCAGCCCGAGCAGCCGCGGCTTGCCGTGGTCAATGGCCAGCATGTTCACGCTGAACGAGGACTCCAGCGCGGTGTGCTTAAAGAGGTTGTTGAGGATGACCTTCGGATTGCCGTCACGCTTCAGTTCGATGACCACGCGCGTATTTTCATCCGACTCATCTCGCACGTCGCTGATGCCGGTCAGCACCTTCTCATTCACCAGATCGGCGATGCGCTTCACCAGTTCGTTGCGCTTCACGTTGAAGGGAATCTCCGCGATAATGATCTGCTCGCGCCCGCCTTTCAGTTCCTCGACGCCCGCCTTGCCCCGCACCCGCACGGCACCGCGGCCGCTTTCGAAATAGCTGCGAATCCCCGCATTTCCCTGGATCACACAGCCCGTCGGAAAGTCCGGCCCTTGCACGAACTGCATCAGCCCATCGAGCGTGATGTCCGGATCGGCGATCTGCGCGCAGATGCCATCGATGCACTCGCTGAGATTGTGCGGCGGGATATTCGTCGCCATGCCGACCGCAATGCCGGTGCCGCCGTTCACGAGGAGATTTGGGAACGCCGCCGGCAGGACCACCGGCTCCATTAGCCGTTCATCGTAAGTCGGCACGAAGTTCACCGTCTCCTTATCCATGTCGTCCATGAGCGCCGCCCCGAGATGCCGCAACCGCGCCTCGGTATATCGCATCGAAGCCGGCGGATCGTCCTCGACGCTGCCGAAATTCCCCTGCCCGTCGATGAGCATATCGCGCATCGCCCAAGGCTGCGCCATATGGACGAGCGTCGGGTAAATCGCCTGATCGCCGTGCGGGTGATAGTTGCCCATCGTGTCGCCGACGATCTTCGCGCACTTGATGTGCTTGCGATTCGGCAGCACGCCGAGGTCATTCATCGTCACGAGGATGCGCCGCTGCGAAGGTTTCAGCCCATCGCGCGCATCCGGAAGCGCGCGGCTGATGATGACGGACATCGAGTAATCGAGGAACGACTTCGACATCTCCTCGGCGACATTGACGGGCTGGACTTTTTCGTTGGGGTTGAAGTTGGGCATGGGTGAAAGGGAAACGGGCTAGGGGTTGGGTGAATCGTCAGCAGGAAAAACGGGGATACCGAGCACGCCCGCCGCGTCCCGCATTCGCTTGTCCGTGGTGCAGAAGGGAAAATCCTGGCTGAGGTCGCAGGCCGCGGTGTGGATGGCGTCGAGCGTCCGCAGTGGCACGGTCGGATGGCAGCGCTGCAAGATGTGATTCGCTTTTTTCAGCACCACTTTGTCCAGCGGATGCAAGATGAGCTGCTTCCTTTGCACCCGCTCCGTGAAGACCTGCCAGGCTTCCGCCCGCTCATCGGCAGAGATCACCTTGTGCCGTTCCTTGGCGAGCAAGGCCGACCAAACCTCGGTCAACGCCAGTTCCGACGACGACAGAATTTTCCCTTCAAGCGCATCCTGGAAGACGGCGCTGTCTAACTCCGTGACGAGCAATTTGATGATGATGGCGCTATCCAAATACATCACCAGCCCCGGGAGTCGCGATCTTCGCGGATAATCTCTTCGGCCGTTGGCCCGCCACGCCAGGGCGGCATGCGTTTCAAATGTTCGCGCGTGCCAGTGAATGGCTTGCCCTCCGGCTCGCGAGCCATCGGCACGAGCCGCGCCTTGGGCACCCCGTCGCTGGTGATCACGACTTCGCGTCCCGCCGCCACTTCCTCCAGCAACCCCGAGAGATGCGCCTTGGCCGCCCGCACCGAGATCGTCATCCCCATGCCCGGCACCGGTGCCATTTCGCGGACGACCGACGACATTTCTTCCTCCTCC
>JBGSYE010000484.1:0-3217 GCA_041751075.1 Chthoniobacteraceae bacterium | reverse complement strand
GCGCATTTCCGCCACGCGCACCACGAGATCCTCGTCTTCCAGATTTGGGATCGCGACGAACTCGACTTCCCCTTCAAGCAATGGACGCAGTTCGAGTGCCTCGAACGCGCGGGCATCAAGCACCTGCTCGACCCGGCGCTGCTCCGCGAGGCGTATCTCGCGAACTTGGAGAAGTTCCGCGACGACCTCACGCGGGGATGCCGGCGGCATAAGATCGACCTGGTCCCTTTCTGCACGGATCAGCCGTATGCGGATGCGCTGGCGGCTTATCTCAGCCGGAGGATGGCGCGGACATGAAAGCGAAACATCCAACATCCAACATCCAACATCCAACATCCAATGACGGTGCTGCGACGCGCCGCTTTGATCTGGAAGAGCGGATGCTGGCATACGCCGGACGAATCGTGGAACTGGTGGACGAATTGCCGAACACGCGCTCGGCCAATCACATCGGCGGTCAGCTTTTGCGTTCGGGGACTTCCCCATATCTCCATCACGGCGAAGTCCAAGCGGCGGAGTCGGTCAATGATTTCATCCACAAGCTGAAGGTTTGTCTGAAGGAGTTGCGCGAATCCTGGCGCGCCCTGCGTCTGCTGCACCGCTGCCGTGCGGTGAAGGAGCAATCCGAACTCGAGTCATTGATTGACGAGACGCACCAACTCATTCGCATTTTCTTCCAGAGCGTCCGCACCACCGAATCGCGCGGCGAACAATCCCCCCGGATGCGCGAAGACGCGCCCGGCGAGCATTGGATGTTGGATGTTGAATGTTGGATGTTGGATGTTACCGCGCCGCCCGAGGTCGAGCGCCGTTCCGTGGTCTATCCCAAGCCACCCAGGAAGCCCCGAACGCGATGACCTTCCTCAATCTCGCCCTCCTCGCCGGCGTCGCCGCGCTGGCCATCCCGATCATCATCCATCTCTTCCACAAGAGCCGGTTTCAAAAGGTGCAGTGGGGCGCGATGCATCTGCTCGAGGCGGTGATCCGTCAGAACCAGCGGCGGGTGCGGATCGAGCAGATCATCCTGCTCATCATCCGTTGCGCCATCCCGGCGATCCTCGCTTTGGCGATGGCGCGGCCGGTGTGGAAGGGCGTGAAGCAACTGCTCGGCGACACCAAGACTTCGACCGTCGTCCTGCTCGATAACAGCTACTCGATGGACGCCGGCCGCGCGGGTGTCTCGAAGTTCACCCGCGCGCGCGAAGAGGCGACGCGGATCATCAACGACCTGAAGCGCGGCTCCGAAGTGCAGGTGGTGCTGATGGGGGAAAGCGGCGCGGGGCTCATCGACGAGCCGACCTACGATGTGGCGCGTGTGAACCAGGCGCTCAACGGTCTCTCCGCCGGCTACGGTGCGGCGACTCCACCGGCGGCGCTCGATTTTGCCGCGAGCATGCTGGGGCAGATGCACGAGTCTTCGCGCAATGTGGTGATGATCTCCGATTTCCAGCGCGTGAGTTTCCCCGCGACCGACGACGCCATGCTCGGGCAGATGCTCGATCGTTTGAAAAAGCTCCCGCTCGCGCCGGCGATCACCTTCTTCGACATCGGCGACGAGGTGAAGGACAACGTCGCCGTGGAGTCGCTCGACTTCACAAAGCTGATGGTCGGCGTCGGCCAGAAGATCCAGATCCGCGCGAATCTGCGAAACTTCGGCGACGTGCCTTACAAGGATCTGCGCGTGTATTTCAAAGCAGACGGGAAGGAGAAAGCCGTGTCGCAGATCGCGCTTGCTCCGCATCAGAAGGGGCAGGTGCTCTTCACGCATTCCTTCGAGACACCGGGCACGCACGTCGTCGAAATCTTCGCCGAGGCCGATGCGCTGCAGGCCGACAATCTCTTCCTCGCGAGCATCCCCGTGCGCGACAAAGTCCCCGTGCTGCTCGTCAATGGCGACCCGAACCCCGCGGCGCTCAAGGGCGAGACCGACTTCGCCGAGATCGCGCTCCAGCCTTACAGCGCCGGCCGCGTCGAGCTCGCAGACCTCATCAAGACCACGACCATCCGTGCCGAGGAGCTGGACGCAAAGCGGCTCACCGGCAGCGCCGCCGTGGTGCTCGCCAATGTGCGCAAGCTCAACGACGGCCAGCTCCGCGCGCTCGAGGATTTCGTAAAGAACGGCGGCGGGCTGCTCATCTTCCCCGGCAATCGCCTCGACGCGGCGTGGTACAACAGCGCCATGTTCCGCGACAGCAAAGGCCTGCTGCCGATCGCGTGGGGCGCGCTTTCCGGCGATCTCACGGAGAAGTCGCCCGCCATCGGCGTGGTCTCGCAGCGTTTTGAAAACCCCGCGCTCGAGATTTTCAACGACCCGCGCAATGGCAGCCTCGCCGATGCGGCGGTGAAGGTGTGGTTCAGGATGAAAGCGAGCGACCGCTCGATGAGCGCTAACGAACCCGTGATCCTCGCGCGGCTCGACAACGGCGACCCCTTCCTCGTCGAGAAACAGTACGGCGAAGGCAAGGTCATCGTCTGCGCCACCGCCGCCGATGCCGATTGGAGCAATCTCCCGATGCGCCCCTTCTACCTCCCGCTGATGCAGCGCCTGAGCGTCTATCTCGCCTCGACGGTCTTCCCCCCGCGCAATCTCGACGTGGGCAAGCCGCTCGTCGCGTTTTTCCCGGTGGCCGACGCGGGGAAGGAAGCGCGGATCGCCACTCCCGATGGCCAGACCGCCACAGTGAAGATCGTGAAGAAAGGCGAGCGCGGCGTGGTCGAGTACGGCAAGACCCAGCGCCCCGGCCTCTACACGCTCACGCCTCCCGGCGGCCAGCCCACGCACTACGTCGTGAACGCCTCGCGCCGCGAATCCGACCTGCAAAAACTCACCGCCACCGAGATCGCCGACCTGGCGAAGCAGCACGGTGTCGATCTCGTCCGCACCGGCGCGGAATACAAGGCCCTCGACCACACCCGCCGCTACGGCTCCGAGCTCTGGAAGACACTGCTCTGGATCCTGCTCGCGCTCGCGTTCCTGGAGATCTTTTTGCAGCAAAAATTCTCCCGCGTGCGCAGCGGCGGCTCGACCCTGCAGGATCAGGCAAGGCCGCGACCCGCTCCGGCGAACCGACTGGCTTGACGAGCGCAAGGGCGCGGAAACCCGGCCTCGCGATAGTGACTTTCCGAAGCTGGCCCTTCACAGGCCTGCCCGTCGCGATTCGTGCTTGAACGCCCGGGCCGCGTAATTACGGTGCGCACATGAAGACGCTGGAGCTCG
>JBGSYE010000483.1:0-4076 GCA_041751075.1 Chthoniobacteraceae bacterium | reverse complement strand
GCGCGTCATGCGCGCGAGCGGCAGCCCGAGCAGCAGGATCATGCCAAACGCCAGCAGCGCGCGGAGCAGCGGCGAACCTCGCATTTATTTCAGCGAGTCCACAATCGCGGTGACGTTGTGCTTGTACATGCTGTCGTAGGTGGACGCCGCACCTTCGCCGAGTCCGTCGCCGTAGAGCTCCGGGCCGATCTTCGCGCCAGTCTCGCGCGTGATTTCCTTGAGCACTTTCGGATTCGACAGGCTCTCGGGGAAGATCGCCTTCACCCCCGCTTTCTGGATGGTCTGCACGATCTCCGCGACCTTCTTCGAGGACGGCTGGTCGGCCCTCGAGACGCCCTCGATGGCGTAAAGGGTGAACCCATTCTCCTTCGCGAAATACTGAAAGGCTTCGTGCGAAGTCACGAGCTTGCGCCGGTCGCGCGGCAGTTCCGCGATCTTGCGCTTCGCCCATTTCTCCAGTGCGTGGAGGCTGTCGAGATACTTGCCGGCATTCGCGGCGAAGAGCGTCTTGTCCTCCGGACTGATCTTGATCAGCGCGTCGCGCACGATCTTCGTCGCTTTCTCCACATTTGCGATGCTGTGCCACCAGTGCGGATCGTCCACCAGCTTCGAAGCGTCGTGATGATCGGCGATCTTCAACGAAGCGAAACCGTCGCCGACTTCGAGCAGCACGCCCTTTGCACCGGCGCCCTGCTGGAGCTTGCTCACGTAGCCCTCCATGTGTTTTGCGGAAAGCAGGATGAGCTGGGCGTTCGCGACGACTTTCAGGTCCGCGGGCTTCGGCTGGAAATCGTGAGGATCGATCCCCGGCTTCACATGTCCCGTCACCGCCACGCGTTCGCCGCCGACTTGCGCGGCGATCTCGGTCAGGATCGTGGAAAAGCTCGAGACGCGAATTTTCTCTGCCGCACAGAGCGACATGGCCGGAACGAGGAACGCGAGGATTGCAGCGGGAATTTTCATCGGACGGCGAAGCTAAACGGGGACTTTGTTTATGCAAACCATTTGCAGCAAAGTTCCAGGCGCGAAGGTCGCATCGGACACGGAGCAGTGCGCCGCCGGCGAAGGAATAGGAGTGACACGCACCCAAAGATTCCGCCGCACACTCTCGCGCCCTCGCCGAGATGGATCGCGCGCTGGCGCCTCTATCGCTTCATCAAGGTCTCGTCGAGATTGAGCAGCACATTCGCGACGGTCGTCCACGCGGCGAGATCGGCAGCATCGGCGCCGGCGGGGACGGGGCCGAGTGGGTTGGCGGCCATGTCGGTCGCGGCGCGCGCGTCCTGTTGGTAGAAGGCGAGCGCTTCTTCGTGCATGCGCAGGAGGCGGGCCAGTTCAGCGTCGCTGGGCAGGCGCGTGAGGCAGAGGCGGAAGCCGAGGCGGGCCTTCTCTTTCGGGTCGGTGGCTGTCGCATTCATCCGGCGGGCCAGAGCCTGGGCGGCTTCCACATAGACGGGGTCGTTGAGCGTCACGAGCGCCTGGAGCGGGGTATTCGTGCGGTCGCGGCGCAGGGTGCAGACTTCACGGCTCGGCGCGTCAAAGGTGGCCATGCTCGGATACGGACTGGTGCGGCGGGCCTCGGTGTAGAGCGCGCGGCGGTAGCGGTCCTCGCCGGTGCTGTTTTCCCAATCCATGAGGCGGCCGAATGCGGCCTTGAGGCCGAGCTCCGGACGCGGTGGGCGCACGCTGGGTCCGAGCATTTTTCGGCTCAGCAGTCCGCTCACGGCCAGCGCGTGATCCCGCACGACTTCGGCGCTCATGCGGAGTCGGGGGCCGCGCGCGAGCAGACGATTGTCTGGGTCGCGTTCGAGCAGTTCCGGCGTGGCTTTCGACGACTGACGATACGCGTGGCTCGTGACGAGCAGCTTCACAAACGCCTTCATGTCCCACTGCAATCGCACGAGTTCCGTGGCCAGCCAGTCGAGCAGTTCGGGATGCTCGGGCAAATCGCCTTGCGCGCCAAATTCCTCGCTCGTCCGCACGATGCCGATGCCGAAGAGCTGCTCCCAGAAACGGTTCGCAATCACGCGCGCGGTGAGCGGGTTGTTTTCGTCCACAAGCCACTTCGCGAGTGTGAGGCGATTCATCGGCGCGTCTTTGGGCAGCGGAGGAAAGGTGGCGGGCACGCCTTCGGTCACCTCGTCGCCGAGCGAGAGATAGTTGCCGCGGATTTGGACGCGCGTCTGGCGGCGCTGGCCGGCGGGGAGCTCGCGCAGGATCGGCACGGTGTGCGCGGCGATGCTGGCGATCTGCTTGCGCAGCGCTGCGAATTGCTGCCGCTCGGCTTTCATCTCCGGCGCGAGGGTGCGGACGTAGTGGTCGGCGAGGCGCGCGCTCTGGGCCGGTGTGCGATCCGCTTCGGCCTCGGCCAGTGCGGTGAGCACGTCGCCTGGGGTGCGCAGATGCTCGGCGACGCGCGCATCGTCGGTGGTCGAGAGGCGGAAGTGGCCGAGCGTGTGCTGGGCGGACTTCGATCGCTGCTCGATGGTCACGACGAGCTTTCCGCCTGCGGGCAGGACCACCGGTTTGACCGCGAGCAGCGTCAGCGTGTGCGGCTTCGTCGGCTGACCTCCGACGGCCCAGCCTCTTTGCGGCCCCTTCTTCTCGTCCTTGGGGCGCGCGTCCGTGAGCACGAGTTGCGGATCGAATCCCGCCTGCGCGAAATCCGCGGACACGCTGGAAAAGGCGATCTCGCGCGAGCCATTCACCGCGAAGGTCGCGCTCGGCTTCGGCGCGGGATTCGCAGCCTGCTCCCACACCGGCTGGCGCTTGGCATCGAGCACCACGATGCGGAATCCGGCGAGGCGCTCGGGCGCCTCCGCGCGGTTCCAGACCGCGATGCGCTCGATCGGGAAGTCCTGCTTCAAGTCCACTTCCCAGTAGCGATTGTCGCCCTCGTCGGTGTGCGCCACGGACGCCTTCTCCCATTCGCCCGCGGTATTGCCGTCGATGGCGCGCCCGGCGATCGCGCCCGCGTAGCTGCCCGACTGCTTCGCCTCGCCCTGCAGTGCCACATTCACGCCGCCGCTGATCGCCTGCACTTCTGCGAGCTGGAGAATCTTCGCTTTCCCCGGCAGCTCGATTCGCACGAACCGCGCGAGCGGCCCCGGCGATCCCTCCGGCGGAGCGACGGAAGCACGCACGCGCGTCACGACAAAGTTTCCCCCGCCATGGCCCGCCCCTCTGCCCGCCATCGCGTCGTGAGGCAGTGATTCGAGCCGGAGCGCACGCAGCTTCTGCGCGGCGGCGATTGGGATCTCGAGGGTGTAGGTATCCGTCTTCGCGCCGCTCCTGGCCACGAGCAGCGCGCCATCGGCCTGCGGCTCTAGCACCGCGCCGGACTGGGCCTTTCCACTCGGCGAGAGCGATGCGCGCCAGTCGAACTGCGCGGGGAAAGTACGCGCCCACTTCTCCGCCGCAGCGGTGAGTCGAGTCGCAGCCGCCTTGAACTTCCTGTCGAGCGCCGCCAGTTCCGCTTCCCACTTTGACCGCTGCTGCGTCTGCTCCGCTGTGAAGAAGCTGAGCAGCGGCGACTCGTCCTTCTTGTCCGCGTCGGCGGTGTTATTCAGGAAGGCAAAGACGCGGTAATACTCGTGCTGGGTGATCGGATCGTACTTGTGCGTGTGGCACTGCGCGCAGGCGAAGGACGTGCCCATCCACACGGCCATGGTGGTGTTCACGCGATCGACCACCGCGGCGTTGCGCCACTCCTCGTCCTGCGTGCCGCCTTCGTTGTTCGTCATCGTGTTGCGATGAAACGCGGTGGCGATGAGCTGCTCTTCGGTCGGCTCTGGCAGAAGATCGCCGGCCAGTTGCTCGATCGTGACTCGATCGAAGGGCAGGTTGCGGTTGAAGGCATTGATGACGTAATCGCGATATGCCCAGATGATCCGCGGCGGGTCGTCGGCGTAGCCTGCGGAGTCCGCGTAGCGTGCGAGATCGAGCCACATCCGGCCCCAGTGCTCGCCATACGCCGGCGAGGCGAGCAGCCGATCCACGAGGCGCGCGTAGGCATCCGGCGCGGTATCGGCGAGAAAAGTGTCCGCTTCCTCCAAAGTGGGCGGCAGGCCGGTGAG
>JBGSYE010000482.1:0-4792 GCA_041751075.1 Chthoniobacteraceae bacterium | reverse complement strand
GGCGCGGCAGGGGTTGATCGCCGCGGGCTTCGCCGTGCTGCTCCTCGCCAGCCCGCTGATCTTTGCGCAGATGTTCACCTCCCCCAGCGCCCGGAGCAACCGCTCGAATGTCGAGCGCGGCGCGATGCTGCAAGCCGCGTGGGAGGGCTTCGCGAGCTCCCCGCTCATCGGTCAAGGCTCGTGGTTCAGCAAGTCGGACGTCATGGATAACTTCCTGCAAATCCGCAAAGCCGCTGCCGAGGAGACGCGCAACTCCGTCGGCTTCGACCATAAGGATTTTCAAGGCGTGACGATCCATTCGCAGCTTCTCGTCGCGCTCGCGGAAGGCGGCATTTTCGGAGGCGCTTTCTTTTTCTGCTACGGCCTCGCGGCGCTTTGGGCGCTCTGGCATACCCTGGGAGCCGCGACCTGGTCCTTCATGCTCCCCTCCCGGCTCTTCCTGCTTTTCACAGGATTGTGGGATTTGCTCATGGCTCCATTTTCCGGCCCCGTGCGGCTGAACATCGCCCTCATCACGGTGCTCGTCGCCGTCTGCTGGGAGGAGCGGCGTGCTTTGAAAAGGCGAACGAACCTCGTTGCGGTGACCATCGCGAAATGACACCCGAACGCACCCCCTCCATCCTTGCCCGGCTCCGCGCGAAGTTCGGCGGCTCCTCGTCGCGCACGAAATCGCTCGTCGCTTTCGTCTCCTCCTCCTTCGCTTCGCGGGCCGTGACGATCGGCTGCCAGCTCCTCCAGGTCCCTCTCGTCCTGCACGGCGTCGGCACGGAGGGGTTCGGCTATTGGATGACGCTCACCAGCATCAGCTACATGATGAATTTCGCCGACCTCGGCATGGGGATGGGCATGCAAAACAAGCTGGCCGAGGCCTTCGCACGCGACGAGCAGGCGAACGCGCGTCGTCTTTTTGCCAGCACTCTCGCCGCCCTCGGCGTGATCGGCCTGCTCCTCGGCGTCATCCTCTGCGGAGCCGCCTCGTTCGTCGATTTCTCCGCCCTTTTCCATCTGGAAATGCCAACGGTCCAGGCCGATGCCCGGCTGGCGGCCATAATCTCGCTCTCGCTCCTCTGCGTCGGTCTCCCGCTCGGCCTCGCCCAGCGACTCGCCTACAGCATGCAACTCGGCTGGTGGCACAACACGGCGCAGGCGGTGGCCGCACTCCTCGCGCTGGCCGCGATCGGGGCCGCGAATTTCTCGGGGGCCGGCTTTCTGGCCTACTTCCTCGCCGGCCTGCTGCCGACGGCCCTCGTCAATGGACTTCTCATTTATCGCCTCTGCGCGCGTCTCAACTGGCGATCGTGGAGCCGCGCCGATCTCAGCATCGCGACCGTGCGCCCCGTCCTCTCGCTCGGGGCGCATTTTAGCGTGCAGCAGATTTTAAACACCGTGCTCTACGCGGCGCCGCCGATCATCATTTCGACCACGCTGGGGGCCGCGGCCGTCACGCCCTACAATCTCGTGCAGCGGCTCTTCAACCTTTTCGGCGTCGCGCAGTCGGGGCTCATGAATGGGCTCTGGCCGATCTATTCCGAGGCCCATGCGCGAGGGGACATCGCGTGGATTCGCAAGACGTTGCGCCGCTCCTTTCTCGCGACTTTGGCGATCTCGGTCGTGCCGCTGGCCGGGGGCGCACTCTTTGCCGTGCCGATCATCACCCTATGGGTGGGAAGCGGCTCACCGATGCCCGCGCAGAGTCTCATCTGGTTCCTGTTCGGCTGGAATGCCAGCCAGTTTCTCCAGCAGCCATTTTGGTTTCTCCTCGCCGCGCTCTCTCAGATTCACCGGCTGACGGTCCTCTCGCTCCTCGCCGCCGTCGCCTGCGCGGCCGGCATGCTCCTGCTCGTGCATCCGTTTGGCGCGGAGGGCGTCGTGGCTGGTTTGCTCATCGGCTATGTGCCGCTGCTGCTCGGTGGCGCGATCTTTACCACCTTCGCCTATTTCCGCACGACGAGGCATGCGCCTCCCCTCCCCGGCGCTGGCGTGGCGGTCGGGACATCCATTTAAAACTTCACCATGACGAAATCCGCCGCCCGTAACGAAAACCTCTACGCTCTCACCCCGGCCCAGTCCGCCGCGTTTGGGACGATCCTCTTGACCGGTGCCACCGGACGCCTCGGCGCGCCGACGCTCGAGCGTCTGGTTAATCTCGGACTCAAAGTGCGCGTCGTGACGCCCGACCAACCGCGCGATCTTCCCGGCGTCGAATGGGTTAAGATGGATTTTCTCGAAAACCTCGACTTCGAGGGAACGATGGATGGAGTGACCCATGTGGTGCATCTCGGGGCCGAACTCTGGCGCACCGAGATAATGGATCGCATCAATGGCACAGCGACCGACGCACTGGTCGTCGCGGCGGAAAAAGCCGGAGTGCGCACCTTTCTCTACACCAGCTCGATCTGCGTCTATGGCTCCAGCCGCCGCCGCCGCGTGACCGAGGAGACGCCGCTCATGCCCGCGGTGGGTGCGCAGCGAAGCGACTATATGGAGAAGGATTTCCTCATCGAGTATGGCTGCTCGAAACTCCTCGGCGAGGTGGCGATCAGGAAGCATGCGGCCCGATGCCGCTACGTCGTTCTCCGCCCGACGGAGATCACTTGGGAGAAGGATATTCTCAAGCCAGCCACCTGGAGCAAAGGCACGCGGATCTGGCGCGGCAATCGGCACGCCCACCAAGTCTATTACAAGGATGTCGTCAATACGCTCGTGTTCTTTCTCCTGCGCTCCGTGGAGCCTGGAAAGGAAACACCAAGAATCGACTACTATAATCTGTCGAACGACGACGCGCCGGATTCGCGCTTCATCGACTTCATGCGGCAGGCTTGGAAAGCGACGGGTGACGAGCGGTTCCGCGCGCCATTCGCCGCGCCGCTCTGGTTGGAGTACATCAAAGACCACGTAAAGTGGAAGGTGTGGAACCACTGCTATCCGCTCGGTCTCACCTTTGTTGATCCCGCCAAACTTTACGCCACGGGCTATCGCCATGAGCACGGGCTGACCCAGGCGCGGCTCGCCGCGCTCCAGTGGCTCAAGGAAAACCCCGACAGCCCCATATCTCCCTCGTCCATGCCGCAGCGAATGACTTGACGGTCCTTAATCGAAAGCCAGCAACCCACCGCAATGGATCCCCTAACAAAACCGCCCAGACTCATCTTTGCCAAGCTGCCAAAGACCGCTGGCACCAGTATTGTCTCCTTCTTCGAGAAAGAGCTGAAACCCTCTTTGTGGATCGACTCCTCAGCGAAACCCTGGCCATCCAAAGTCCAAATTGCCGCCAGTAAATTCCTGGTCGTGTGCGACCACCAGACCCCTCGGTTTTACAAAAAATACCCCGACATCTGGAACGAGTCATTGACCTTCACCGTCGTGCGCAACCCGTATTATCGAGTTCTCAGCGCCTGGAAATACTGCGCCAGCACCCGCGATTTACCCCTCTTGGATTGCCTGAAGCAGCACCTCCCAAAAAAACCGATTTGGTGGAAGCGCCACTTCAAGAGATTCATGCACGACTACACGCACTTCTCCACGACCCAGTCCGAGTTCATCTTTCGGGGCTCCGAACCGGTGGTGGATCGAATCGTGAAATTGGAGCAATTGGAGCCCGCGATCATGGAAGTGGCCTCAGCTTTCGGCTGCCCCCTGAAAAAGCTTCCGACGAAAAATAGGAATACGCGCCAAATCAACCGCTATGCATTTTCAGACGAAGAGGCCGCAGCGGTGCGGGCGCTGTTCAAAGACGATTTCAGGCTTCTCGACTACTCCGAAGACCCAAATTTACGGTGACCAAAATCCAACGGGCGCGCTGACCCGGTGCACGGGATTCAGGTCTCAGCCCGGCCGTCGAGCACACCGCATCTTCTCCTTCTCGCTTCTGCTGAAATTGCGCATCTTTTCCACGTTATGAGCGTCCTGGCCCCGACCTACAAATTCACCGTTGAGGAATATCACAAACTCGCCGATGCCGGCCTTTTTGGGGAGGACGACCACATCGAACTACTGAATGGAGAACTGATCGTTATGCACGCCATCGGAAAACGCCACGCCCAGGCTGTCACCAATCTGACTATGGATTTCGCGGATCACGCGCGTAAGCGCTTTATGGTCTCGCCGCGAAACCCCGTCTGGCTGGACGAGATGTCCGAGCCCGAGCCCGACATCGTCCTCGTCCCATGGCGCCGAAAGGCCGGTGAGAGCCATCCCACCCCCAACGACGTTTTCCTCATCGTGGAAATCGCCGACTCCTCCCTCCGCTACGATCGCGGCGACAAGATGCGCGCCTATGCCCGCGTCGGCATCCGCGAGTTCTGGATCTTCAACCTCGAAGACAACGTGATGGAAATCTTCCGCCAACCCGTAGGCGACCACTACGCCGACACCTCGCGCGTCGGCGCGGGCGACACGATCAGCCCCCTCGCCTTCCCCGACGCGCGCATCGTGCTCGACGAGATCATCCCGTGACGGCCCCCACCCATGCGCCCCCCGTCCTCCCCCGGCTCCTGATCGTCACCCCGACGCTCGGCGAGTCCGAGTATCTCGACGAAGCGATGGCTTCCGTCGCCTCGAAGGCGTGCGAAGTCCTCCACGTCCTCTCCTGCCCAGCCTCGAAAATCGACGCCCTCACCCGCCGCTACCCGCAATGCCGCGTCGTCGCCGATGCCGGACGCGAAGGCGGCATTTACGGCGCGCTCAACGCCGCGCTCGATTCCGTAAAAGACGAGAGCTGGGATTGGTTCACCTACATCAACGACGACGACGCCCTCGGCGCGGACTTTTTCTCCACCCTCGTCCGCCACGC
>JBGSYE010000481.1:0-3926 GCA_041751075.1 Chthoniobacteraceae bacterium | reverse complement strand
CAGGCCACGGCGCAGATTGCCAAGGCTGAGGCCGATCTCCTCGGTGCGCAATACGATCTCGACGGCACCACTCATCTCGCGCCGGCCAACGGCCGGGTGGCCAATCTCGCGCTCCGGCCGGGCGTGCGGGCGACGCAGTTTGCGACCCGGCCGGTGATGAGTTTTATCGAGGAAGATGATCCCTGGGTGCTGGCTTTTTTTCAACAGAACGAACTGCGTTACGTCGAGGCCGGGAATGAGGCGGAAATCTTCATGGAGATGTATCCGGGCCGCATCATCAAGTGCACGGTGGACTCCATCCTCTGGGCCACGGCGCAAGGCCAGTTACCGATCAGCGGCGACCTGCCCAACACCCAGCCGATGGCCATGCCGGAACAGCGCATCGCCGTGCGCCTGCTCGTCGAGGGCAAAGACAAGGCCGTCTTCCTCGCCGCCGGCGCGCGCGGCCATGGCGCGATCTACACCGAGCGCGGGAAATTCCTCCACATCATCCGCAAGGTCTTCGTCCGCGTCTCGGCCAAGCTGGACTGGTTCGTGGCCAAGCTTCATTAGGCCGCTTTGCGCATGAGAGTTCGATATCTTCTCGGCCCCACTGCGTGTCTCATCCTCGCCGGTTGCGCGCTCAAGCATCCGCCTGCCGGGGGGAATATTTTAACCGACGCGGCCCGGGCCCAAATCCCCGGCCAGTGGAGCGGCGGCCATCGGCGCGGAGCAGTGGCGCCGAATTGGATCCGCACTTTCAACGACCCGGAGCTGACCCGCATTGTCGAGAACGCCATCATTTACAATCCCGATCTCAAAGCCGCCGCCGCGCGGGTGGAAGCGTCGCGCGCCGCAGTCCGGGTGGCGGCATCTTCGCTCTACCCGCGCATTGGCGGGAAAATACTCGGCAACCGCCAGGGGCAGGCATTTAGCGGCGACATCGGCCGGGGCATCGACCCGCCGAGCTTTGGCGGCATCCCGGGGATCGACGACGGCGGCGGGAGCCTGAGCGACCGGAGCGTGGAGGATTCCTCCCAGCGCTGGGTCTATGGCCTCGGCCTGGGCGCGGCCTGGGAAGCCGAGGTCTGGGGCCGGGTCCGCTCCAGGAACGCGGCCGCGCAGGCCGAAAGCGATTCGCTCGCCTACGACTACGAATATGCCCGGCAATCGCTCGCGGCCGCGGTCGCGCGCGCATATTTCTCCACCATCGAAGCCTCGCAACAGGCCGCCAACGCGCAGGAGACCCTCGATCTTTACCAGCAGTATGTGACCCTGACCGACACGCGGAAAGAACAAGGCTTCGCGAGCGATTTCGACGTCGCACAGATCAAAGCGCGCACCGCCTCCGCCCAGGACGCGCTCTACATCGCGCAAGCCGCGCGCGCCCAAGCCATCCGCGCGATCGAAGTCGTGACCAGTCGTTATCCGGCCGGTCGCCTCGCCACCCGCGCCTCTTTTCCGGCTCAACCGGGGAGCGTCCCGGCCGGTCTGCCCGCGCAACTGCTCGAACGCCGGCCCGACATCATCGCAGCCGAGCGCCGTTTCGCCGCCGCGTTTCATCGCGTGAACGAGGCGCGCACCGCGCGGCTGCCGCGCTTTTCGATCAGTGCCTCGGGGGGATTGGGCACCGCGCAACTCGATACCGTCGGCGTGATCGAAGCGGTGAACTGGAGTCTCGCCGCGGGAGTCATTCAGCCGATCTTTTTCGGCGGCGAACTCAAAGCCGTCCAGGACGTCCGCACCGCGGAGCAAAGAGCCGCGGCCGCGAGCTACACCGGCACGGCCCTGCGCGCGTTCGAGGATGTGGAGGACGCGCTCGCGAGCGACTTTTATCTGAGCAAACGCCAGGGCGCATTGAACGCGGTGGTCGATAACACCGGCACCTCCGTGACGCTCGGTCGGACGCAGTTCGAGCAAGGCCAGACCGACACCTTCACCATCCTCCGCCTCTCCGGCGAGAATCTCGCCGCGAAAGTCCAGCTCACCCAAGTCCGCGCCGCCCGTCTCCGCGAACGCGTGAACCTGCACCTCGCCCTCGGCGGCGATTTCAAAGGCACCGGCCTGCCAGCGAAACAGGCGTTTAATTCCTCCGATTCACTCCCTACAAGAAACACCTCACCTTCACATGAGCCTCCATGACCAACCGCCTGCCAATCATGCACTGGAGCTGGTTTCCAGCCACCGTGGACGATCTGTGTTCGCACGCTGGCTTCACGAACCGTTGTTTCACTTTTTCTTGCTCGGCGCAGCGTTGTTTGCGCTGAATGCGTGGCGCAGCGCCGAACGACCACCGGAGAATGCGACCGCGCAGATCGAGGTGAATGCCGCCGTGATCGAGCGGTTGCGCGCGGCTTCGGAGCGGCAGTTTGGCAAGGCGCCGGATGCGGAGGATCTCCGCGGGCTGGTGATGGCGCACATTCGCGAGGAGGTGTTTTGCCGCGAGGCGCTGGCGCTCGGTTTGGATCGTGACGACACAATCGTGCGCCGGCGGCTGGCGCAGAAGATGGAGTTTTTGACGGGCGACATCGCGAGCGCGGCGGAGCCGGAGGACGCGGCGGTGCGCGAGTTTTTTGAGAAGCATGCGGCGCGTTACGCGAAGGCCGGTCGGGTGAGTTTCCGGCACGTTTATTTCAGCAGGGAAAAGCGCGGAGTCGAGGCGGAGACGGCGGTGGCCGAGTCGCTCGCGGCGCTGACGAAAGGTGCGAACGACGAGACGATGGGCGATCCGTTTTTGCACGGGTTTGAGTTTGCCGAGCGCGAGCCAGACGATGTGGTCGCGACCTTCGGAGAAGAGTTTGCCAGGCAGCTCGCGGCCCTCCCGGCGGGCGAGTGGCGCGGACCGGTGACGTCGAGCTACGGCATGCATCTGGTGCGGGTTGACGCTCGGACGGAGCCGCGCGCGGTGAAGTTCGACGAGGTGCGCGAGACGGTGCTGCGCGATTTTCACGAGGAGCGGCGGACCGTGGCGAATCGCGAGGTCTTCGAGAAATTGCGCGAGCGGTATCAGGTCACGGTGGATGAGGCGGCGCTGGCGAAGGCGGCAGCGCCAACAACCAAAACGGCAGCCCGATGATGCTCACGCAAAGGCGCAAAGACGCAAAGGCAGGGCGCTCAAGCAACTCGCCTCACACACGCTTTGCGCCTTTGCGCCTTTGCGTGAGCAAAATGCAATTTCTTCCAGCTCTCGTCGTGTTGTTGTTCGGTCTCGCCGCGCACGCCCACGAGGTGCGGCCGGCTTATCTCGAACTGACGGAGCGCGCGGCTGGGGAGTTTGATGTGCTTTGGAAAGTGCCGGCGATGGGCGGCACTCCGCTGGCGGGCGAGGAGATTCCGCACGAGCAGGCGGCGATTGCTGCCGAGCCGGCTGAGGTCAAGACGATGCCGTGCGGCTGCCCGGTGCCGACGGCCGCGCAGCTATCGCGCGGGGTGGCGCCGATTCATCCGTCGCTGCCAAAGGACTCGGTGATCGTGGCGTTGCCGCGGGTCGAGCGGATCTTCGGCGCGGAGATCAAGCGCTGGACGATCCAGGCGCCACGCGGGCTCGATGGCGGGGAGTTCGCGGTGCATGGGCTCCCATCCATGATGATGGATGTGCTCGTGCGCGTCGCGATGAAGGATGGGCGCGTCGTGTCGCACTTGCTGCGGCCGGATGCGCCGTCGTTTGTCTTTCACGCGGCGGACGCGGGGCCGGCGGCGGGCGGATATTTCATCCTCGGCGTGGAGCACATCCTCTTCGGCATCGATCATCTGCTTTTCGTCCTCGCGCTCGTGCTCATCGTGCGCGGGGTCGGGTTGCTGGTGAAGACGATCACGGCCTTCACGGTCGCGCACAGCATCACGCTCGGGCTGGCGACGCTCGGCTATGTGCATGTGCCTGCGGCACCGGTCGAGGCGGTGATCGCGCTGAGCATCGTTTTCGTCGCGTCGGAAATTTTGCGCAGCCG
>JBGSYE010000480.1:0-7603 GCA_041751075.1 Chthoniobacteraceae bacterium | reverse complement strand
TTCGCCCACGTAATTTGGCGACGGTCATAGACCGCCGCTGCCGCCGCGGCCGTGCGCTTTGCGGATGGCGTAATACTTCCAGAAGCCCAGGCCGAGGACGATGCCGCACGCGATCTTGAGCGCCGCCAGCCACCACGGCTGCCACCAAGCGCCGGTCAGCATCTCGATCACATCCGAGATGCCGAAGATGAAGAACGTGACGGCGAGCAGCACGAGGATGCGCCGCAACGGACCGCGAGTTCGCGTGGCTCGGATGCCGAGGCCCACGGCGATTGCGGACCAGAGCCCTGCCTCGCAGAGATTGAAGATGCGCTCCACGGCGGACTACCCGGCGCGCTCTGCTTCGCGCCGCTCGCGGCGGTCCAGGGCGCCGATGAGGAGGACAATCTCGCCCTTGGGGGGATGCGCGGTGTAGTGGGCGAGCAGCTCGGCGCCGGTGCCGCGGCGGTATTCCTCGAAGGTCTTGGTGAGTTCACGCGCGACACAGAGCTGGCGGGTCGGCAGATATTCGGCGCAGGCGGCGAGAGTTTTGGTTAGGCGATGCGGTGACTCGAAGAAGATCGAAGTCTCCGGGCGCGCGGCGGCGGCGCGCAGGTCGCGTTCGCGTCCGCCGCTCTTCGGCGGGAGGAAGCCACCGAAGAAAAATTGATCCGCGGCGAATCCCGAGCCGATGAGCGCGGTGAGCACGGCGCTCGGGCCGGGGAGGACGGTGTAAGGCAGCCCGCGCTCGATACAGGCGGCGAGCAGCCGATGGCCGGGATCGCTGATGCCGGGCAGGCCGGCGTCGGTGATGACGGCGATGGATTTTCCGCGTGCGAGTTCCTCGATGAGTTCCGCGGTGCGGCGCGCTTCATTGTGCTCGTGGTAGCTCACGAGCGGCTTGTGGATTTCAAAGTGCCGCAGCAGATGCCCGGAGTGCCGCGTGTCTTCGCAAGCGATGAGATCCACGCTCTTCAGCACCGCCAAGGCACGGAGGGTGATGTCGCCGAGATTCCCGATGGGCGTGGGGACGAGGTGGAGCATGGGGAAAATGGCGAATGGCGAATGACGAAGTGCTCACTCAGGCCGCGCATTCGTCATTCGTCATTCGTCATTCCCCCTACCAGCCTTCCGAAATCTGCGCGACCAGCCGGACCGCCAGGTCTTCCGCGGCGAGTGGGATCGCCTGGCGCTCGTCCTGGTTCACATCGGCGGCGATGTTGTTTGTGCCAGTGACGAAGAAGCTGGTCTGGCCATTGAAGCTGCGACCGTCGAGTTCCGTGCCGGAGGCGCGGTCGAGCACGCGGTAGCGCCCTCGGAGATTCAGCGTGTATTCGCGGGTCTGGAGCACGTTGCCGCGGACGGAGCGCGCCGGGCGTCGCCGGATCTCTTCGATCGTGCACTCCAGGATCGCGTCGGCGTCGCTTTCGCTCGCGATGCGGTAGGTGCCGTCCTGCTGGATTTGCTTGATGACGGCATTCGCGAGCAACACTTCGACGCGCGGCTCCAGCGTTTCATTCTTGAAGCTCGGCACCGCGATGGTGGTGACCTCCCGCAGCCGCTTTGGCTTCACCGGCCCGACCTGGTAGCCCGCACAGCCTGCGAGCACGCAAAGTGTCAGGGCGATCGTCGCGCTCCTCATCATCGTCATCTTCATCCTCAAGCCTGTGAAAGTGACGATGAAGATGGGGATGAGGATGATGAGGAAGTGGCCACTCCGCCCATCTACTCCGGCAGCTTCGGCACGTCGTCGGTCGGCAGCTTTTCCAGCATCGGCAGGGGAGGCTCGACGGCGGGCACGGGGTCCAGCGAACCAGGAGAAGTGCGGAGCTGCGGGCGGCCCGGACCGGTGGATTTCTGCACGATGCGCTCCTCGGGCACCACGACCGGCGGCCCGACGTAATCCGGCCGCGACGCGGTATCGACCTTTGCCTGGAGCTTCCGTCGGGCGGCGGCGCGAGCTCCCGTCTCCGCACGCTCGGGGCCGGCGCGCAGGGCGTCTTCGCCGACCTGGTCGCGGAGCGTCTCGATCCGGGCCTTCGCGTAATCCGCGTCGGGAGTACCGGGCTGCTGCTTGATGACTTCGTTGTAGTAGATGACGGCGGCGCGGTACTGCTTCGCCTTGTCGTAAAATTTCGCGACATCCAGCGAGCCTTTCACGACGCCGCCCTGGAGCTGCTGCATGTTTTCGCGGGCTTGCGGCACTTTCTCGCTGTTCGGATAGCGATTCACAAAGTCCTCGAAGGCTTCGCGCGCCTTCATCGAGGCCGCGCGATCGTAGGAGCCTTCGCGCGACTGCCGCAGGAGCACGTAGCCGAGCTGATACTGGGCGTCATCGGCGATGGCATCGCCGGGATATTTGGTGACGACCTGCTGGTAGGCCTGGATCGCTTCTGGATACTTGCCCTGCTTTTCGTAGCACTGGCCGACATTGAATTGCGCGAGCGGCGCCTGACGGCTGAAGGGTGCGCGCTTGATGATGCCCTCGAACATCTCCTGCGCCCGCGTCATCGACGGTGCGAACGGCACGCCGAAGACTTTGCGCTTCCTGCCATCGAGAAACAGCTTCGCGATGCGGAACATGGACTCGACGGACGAGTCGAAATCGGAGCCTTCCGGATACTTCGCGAGATACGTGGAGTAGGCTTCGTAAGCCGGTTCAAACTCGCCGCCTCGCTCGAGCAGCACGCCGATCTTGCGCTGTGCTTTGGGGGAGAGTTGCGACGTGCCGTGTTTTTTCACGATGGTCCGGTAAGCGCCCAGCGCTTCCTTCCGGTCGCTGCGAGCCTCCGCCTGTTCGCCGCGGCGCATCAATTCGACGGCAGCGATTTCGACGGCGCTGCCGGGGTCGCCCTGGACGCTCCAGCCTTCGCTCGAGCGGAAGATCACGGCGGCGTGGCCCGCCAGCGGCGCGAGGAGCAGGGCGAGGGCGAGCGCGAGCTTGGACATAGGGCGGCGAGCCTTTCACGGCCCTTCGCCACCGTCAAGAGATGAGGGGCGGATTGGGCGAAAGTTCCAGGAGGCAAAAACCAAATTCCAAGTAAGCGCCAAAGTTCGGGATTCAAATTTCAAGGGCCGCTGGGGTTTTGGAGTCTTGCTTGAAATTTCCTCCCGGGCCTTTGGCTTTTATTTGGGATCTGGCTGTTGGCTTTTGGAATCTTACCACCGTCTCGCGGTTGAAGCTCCGCCCACCCTCCGCTACCTCTTCCGTGCGTGTCGTCCCATTCCCATCCCACTCCGGCTGCGCTGCTGCAATCCGCGCTGCAGACGCTGCGCGATCATGGGTGCCGGGTGACGGCGCCGAGGCGTGCGATCCTCGGGCTGCTGACCTCCGAGCACGGGCCCTTCACGGCGGAGGAGGTGCATGGCCGGATGAAGACTGGGGAGTGCGATCTGGTGACCGTCTATCGCTGTCTCACGGCCATGGAGGCGCTGAATCTCGTGCGCCGTTGTGACTTCGGCGACGGTTCGTATCGATACGAGATCAATACGGGCGACCATCATCACCACCACATCATCTGCCGATCCTGTCATGGCGTGAAGACGCTGGATCTCTGTGTCGCCGATGGGCTCGAGCGCCTGGCGCGGCAGATGGGCTACCGCAACGTCACGCATGCGCTGGAGATTTTCGGGATCTGCCCAAAGTGCCAGCGGCAGGCGTCTCCTGAATCGTGAATCGTTCGACGGCCGGTGTGCTCGTGGCTGCGTGGATGGGCTGCTTTGCCGCCGAGGCGGCGAATCTCGACGTGGCGGAACTCCGGAAGGCGGCAGCGTACTCCGCCTCCCGCCGAGGTTCATCCCTGCTGGTCGTCCAGCGCGGGCGGACGATTTTTGAGGAGTATCCGAACGGAAACTCCGCGAGCACTGCGCACAAAATTTACAGCGGAACGAAAGCTTTCTGGAACCTCGCGGCGCTCGCAGCGGTGGAGGACGGGCGGCTCAGGCTCGATGAGCGGGTGTCGGCCACGCTGCCCGAGTGGCGCGACGATCCGCGCAAGGCGCGAGTGACGATCCGGACGCTGCTCGATTTTTCCTGCGGGCTGGAGCCGGGTTTTTTCCTGCATGGAAATGAGGTGCCGAATCGGAATCGCGCGGCCATCGAGTTGCCGATGGTCGCGGATCTCGGACAGCGATTTCTGTACGGTCCCAGCGCGATGCAGGTCTTTCACGAGGTGCTGCGGCGCAAGCTCGCCGGTCGGCGCGAGACGCCGACTGCGTATCTCGAACGCCGCGTCCTTGATCCGCTCGGCCTCGACTCGCAGCGCTACCTTTCCGATCGCGCGGGCAATCCGCTCCTGTCGGCCGGCTGGATGCTCACGGCGCGGGAGTGGGCGAGAATGGGACGCATCGCGCTGGCTGGGGGCGTCCCCGTCGTGGGCCGTGGCGCGATGCGCGCGTCTTTCCGGGGTTCAGCGGCGAATCCGGCCTACGCGCTCGGATGGTGGAACAACCGCGCCGCTCCGGGCGGGCGGGAGTTTGACTTCGAGGATATGCTCGAACGCGACTGGCAGCGGCAGGACTGGCGCGATGCGGTGATCTGCCGGGACGCGCCGCCGGATCTCGTGGCGTGCATGGGCTCGGGGTATCAGCGGCTCTTTGTGATCCCGTCGCTCGACCTCGTGGTGGTGCGGCAGGGCGGGGGAGGACGATTCTCCGACGCGCGCTTCCTGCGGCTGCTGCTGGGGGGGTGAGCGGCGGGCGGAAGCAGCAAAGAAGGAAGTATCAGGAGCCAGGTAAGGGGGAAGAATCAAGGCGGAGAAGGGCCAGGGAAAGCGCCGACCACCGACCGGGACGTTGAAACTTATTCTCCTGAATCTTGCTCCTTACTTGGCTCCTGGTTCTTCTCTCCTGATCCTCCGCCTACGGCGTAGTGGACTCCCAGTTGCCGATGTCGTCGGCGGTGCCGGGCTTTCGATCGACGCCTGCGGAAAAGATGTCGTAGCCCTTCGGATTATGGTTGCCCGGCTGCTCGTAGAAATACTCGTTTTGCCACGGATCGAGCCGCAGCTCGGTGAGGACCTGCCGCCAGTTCCGCGGACGCGGATCGCTTTCCGGACGGGTCACCAGCGCTTTCAGACCTTGCTCGCTCGTCGGGAGGAATCCGTTCGTCGCTTGATACATGAGGAGGTCGGTCTTGTAGCCCTCGACGTCCGCCTTCACGCGGACGATCTGCGCTTCCTCAAGCTTGGAGCCGAAATTCTTCACCGCGATGCCGATGAGCAGGCCGATGATCAGCACGACGAGCATGATCTCGAGGAGGGTGAAGCCGCGGGTGCTGCGGTGGAGGGAGCGTCTCATATCGGAAGAAGTGCGGTGAGTGGGAAGACAGGGTCGGTCAGTTGTTCTTCAACTGCAACTCGACCGACCGCACGGCCACAGGGCCGGACTCGTTGGAGAGCCGGAGGGTGATTTTGTTCAATCCCGAGACGAGCAGCGCCGCCGGCACCGCCTTCTGGCAGCGCAGCCATCCGGTGTAGCGGAAGCGAACTTCCGGGTCGCGCGCGCGGACGAGCCCTTCGTAACCAGGGTCGGCGAGGTCGGGCAGATGGATGGCGACGGCGCCGACGGACTGGCCATTGACGAACAGCTCCGGCGCGGCCAGCGCGTCCACATTCAAGATCTCGAACGTGACAACGGAAAGCAGGGGCAGCGCGCCGAGTTCAAACTCCCATGTGCCGTTCGGCGCGGTCTGTGGCGTAAGCTTCATGACGCCGGGATCGAGCGCCGCGCGAATGCGGCCGTAGAGGTAGAGGTCGTCGGCGGTGGGATGGGCGGATGGGGTGTTTTGGAAAGGGTCGAGGAGACTGCTCTCCGGTATGAAGTCGAGGGCGTGCCAGGCCTGGGCTTGCTTGAGCGTGGAGACGAAGGCGCCGCGGACGTTGCGTCCGTCGCCGGGTGCTTCGATTTCGATCGAGTCGATCCCGGTCATGGGCACGGAGATGGTTTCGGAACTCGGCAGATCGAGGCCCGCGCCGAAGGGGCCGTGGAGGAAAAGCGTGAGGCCGCCGGCGGACTTGCCGGTGACCGTCGGCGAGAGACCCTTCACGTCGTCGAAGAAAACGCGCAGAAGCACCTGATCGTTCAGATTACCAAAGCGGCGGAATGGCAGATGGAAAATCGTCCTGGTGGAAGGGCCGACGACACCGGGGATGACATTCCGAGTCACCGTGCCGAGCCAGATCGGCAGGGAAAGGCGCGGGGGATTGGGTTCCGCCAGCGCTTCGAGATCGAGCCACACAGAGAAGGGAGTCGGCTGCACCTTGGGTTCCTGTGCCGCCACGGGGCGCGCCATCGCGATGACGGCGAAGACACAGCAGAAAAGCGCGCGCGTGAGGGGCGGGACGGGCATGGGGAACGGTTCCTACTAGGAGCGCCGGTATTTGTCAGCGTCCAAATTGGCATCGTCGGCCGTTGCGCGCGCAGCTTGAATCTACCGCACGCCAGCACGCAGCCCTTGCGTGAGCCCGAAGACGGCGCTGAGGATACCGTACACTACGAGTCCGACGACCGCGGCGATGGCGAACATGACGAGGGGAGGAATCAGCGTAGAGACAATCTTGATCTGCTTGTCGAGTTCGCGCTCATAGACGTCGGCGATCAATTGCATGGTGCTGCCGAATTTTCCCGTTTGCTCGCCCACGGCCATCATATCGACGAAGAGTTCGGGAAAAATGTTCTGCTCGCCGAGGGCGACGGAGAGCGTGGCGCCGTCCACGACGGCCTTCCGGACCTCGATCATGCGCGCGCGGACGTATTCGTTACCGGCCACGTCTTCGAGCAGTTCCAGCGAACGCAAGAGGGTCACGCCATTTTCCACGAGCGTCCCGAGCGTGCGCGCAAATTGGGCGTAAAAGCGGTATCGGATGATGAGGCTGTAGAGCGGGACGCGCCAGATGAAGTAGTCCCATGCTTTGCGGCCTTCCGGTGAACGGGTGAAGGCCTTGAAGGCCATGAACAGACCCGCCAGCGCAAGCAGTACGGCCCACCAGTAGGAGACCAGGAAGTGGTTCGTATTGACGAGCAACTGAGTGGCGGGCGGGAGCTGCTGGCCGCTGCCTTTGAAGAAATCCAGGAGCTTCGGGACCATCACCGTCATGAATACGATGATGAGACCGGTGCCGGCGAAGACGAGGACGGCAGGGTAAAGGAGCGCTTGTTGGACGCGATCACGCAGGCCCTTCACATCGGCAAGATGCGCCACTAGGCGCTTGAGGATGTCCGCCAGCGCGCCGCTGGCCTCGCCGGCGGAGACGAGGTTCACGTACAAGGGGGAGAAGATGCGGGGATAATCGCGGAGCGCCTGCGAGAGGCTGCGTCCGTCCACGAGCGCCTGGTGGAGACCCTGGGAGAGGCTGTTGAGCTTCGGATGCTTGAGTCGCTTCTCGAGCACCCCGAGCGCCTCGTCGAGGGTCATGCCGGCCGTGAGGAGATGGGCAAGCTGCTCCGTGAAGAGATACTGGTGGCCGTGGCTGAGCGTCTGCACGGACCCCGCCGAGACGGAGGGCGGCCCTTGCTTGCCGCTCTCGCTCTTGGCCGGAGAAGGGCTGGAGCCCGCCTTCCCGCTCCCGGAGGGTGCCGATCCCGCCACGGGCTCAATCTTGATCGGCGTGCAGCGCAACTGCTC
>JBGSYE010000479.1:0-8423 GCA_041751075.1 Chthoniobacteraceae bacterium | reverse complement strand
GCCATTGCTTGCACGGTCGGGGGCAGACAATGAAGCGGGAAAGGCCGCGCTTGCTGATTCTCTACCGCGCTGCTATGGCTTGCGTGCTTCGTTTCAGTGGCGGCGTGCGCCGGGGTTGCAGCCCCCGCGCCGCCGGGTTTGTAAGTTTTCAATCGGGTAGGAGTCCTTTCAGTTCGTGTGCATCTTCGGGGTGAATCTGGGTTGCGTCGTTTAGGTCTGTGACGGGCTCGCCGTCCGCCTTTCGGAGACCGCGCAAATCGGCCACGTCCACGTCCGCGCCGACTGTCACGAGTTGCGCCGCCCATCCTTCCGCGCCTTCGCGCCCGGCTGTGTCCGCGTGCGCCATGATGCGGACACGCTTGCCCGCAAGGAGTGGCAAAGCGTCCGGGTGAATCCGCTGCTTCGCGCCGAGCATGGCCACGGGGAAATGCGACCATTCCGCGCCAGCCTCGTGAATGAAGTGCAGCCCCGCGAGCAAGTCGGGACCGCCTTCGCAAAGCAGGAATGCGGGATAGTTCGCGCCCGTCTTGATTCCAAGGGGCCAGGATGCCCACGCGCCCGGCAAGGTCTGGGCCTTCGCTCCGATCGCTTCCCACGCCTCGCCGTCGAGCCGTCGCGCCTGTGCGTTCAAGCGTTCGCCGTCCGTGACAATCCACGCCGCCTTTTCCTTCCACGTCGCAAAACGGAGAAGCCCCACGTCATTGGCCAGGAACACGGCGGCAAAGCTCACTGTGCGAAGTTCCGCGAGCTGGTGAAGCTCCGCGTCTTCGCCGCGCCGCATGGCGGGGAAGCTTGGCCTTCGCCGGGGCTGGGATGCCACTGGCTTGCTTTGTCTTACCGGCAATGGCGAGCATAGCGCCCCGCCCGCGAGTTCGATGAACTTCCGGCAAGCGGCTTCGGGCGAAAGCCCCGTTGCCACTTGCAGAAAGTCCACGGCATCCCCGGCTTCGCCCGTCGCAAAGTCATTGAATAGTTTCCCGTCTTTCGAGACTGAAAAGCTGGCGTGTCTGTCTTCGCGGAATGGGCTCTTGCACGAAGTCTTCGGCTCTCCGGGCAAGTCGAGCCGAGCCCATACCGCCGGGATGGAAAGTCGCTGCTTAGCTTCAGCGATGTCCATTATTCGGCCTCCTTTTCCATTTGCGAACGCACAAACGCCGCCACTGCATCGAATGGAACAAGCGTGACGCCCCGCAGTTTTCCCCGCTCTCGGATGCGGATAAGCCGCCAGTAACCAAGCTGCTCTCCCCGATAGCAGAAACTCCTGCCGAAGCCAAAAAACGGATCGCCTCCGCTCTTGGGTAAGCGAAAGGTTTCGGGTCGCGACACACTCGCCGACGTGTCTCTTGTCGGGGCATTTGTTTGCGGATGCCCTCCGGTCTTAATGGTTTTCATTAGCGTGCGCCGAGAGTCGCACACGTTTTTTCCCGCCCGGATGGAGCCTTACTCAGCCGCGCAGCAAAGGACAAAAACAGCCGTCAGCGGCGCAACAACAGCGGAAAAACCGCCTCACCCGCGCACAACTATCGGAAAGACCGCATCACCCGCGCGCCAGTGGCGCGAGGTTACACAGAAGAAATTTATTGACGCCTTTTCTTCCACGCCTTCCGCTTCGTCTCGCTGCGCTCCGCGCGAGCGTACTTCACTGCATCCTCCAGCATGGCTTTCGGTATAGCGTAACGCGGGAAGCTGTCTGGCGTTTCCAGCCTCCAATGCAGCCGGGAGCCATCCTCATTGCGCCCAATCTCTCTCAGAAGCTCCTTCCAACTTTTCTGGGGAAGTCGAGACTTCTCCGGGTCACTCGCACTCGCGACAGATGAATGATGTCTGCGAAGCAGGTCGATCACCGAACGCGCTTGCTTCAATGGATGCCCACACTCGGCAACAAACTCGCGAGCCTCATCGTGATCTTTCTCTTTCTTCATGTCCAATTCGAGGGTGTCGTTGTCGCGAGCTTCAAAGTATTCACCAACCAGCTTGGAATACGACGGCCTTCGCGCAGGACTGCCGAACTTGGCCACCAACTCCGCAAAGGTTGCTGGCCACTCGCGCACACAGAACACAGCCTCGACATAGAATTCCATCACCTTCTTGAGTGCGGCATTTTGCTCGCCGCTCGGCAGAAGAATCGCTGCAAGGGTGGCAAGGTCCATCGGCTGCGGCAGTGGCAACTTAGCCTGTGCCTTTTCGTCCTCCTGCTCCTTCGCTCGACTGTCACGAGCGTCACGACTGTCACGGCGCCTCGAGTCTTTTTTCATCGGGTGATTGCGTCAAAAACACTCCGCGAAGGTGGAGAGCCCGCCTGATACGCGCTCGCTCCTGTGCGGGGGGCTGGGGTGCCGCCGGGTGGGACGGTCAGGAATAGGGATCCCATCATCGTCCCGCCTTCCCCGCAACGCTCGGCAGCACTGCGATCGCCGCCCGCAACGGCTCAAGCTCGTGGTGCGTATAGCCCTTGTTCATCTCCGCGCTCGCGTGACCGGTGAGCTTCATGCGGATTTCCTGACTCACACCCGCATTCGCCATCACGCTGTTGAAGCTGTGCCGCAGGCTGTGAAAGCTCAGGCTGCTATTGGCCCGGCCTTCCTCCGTGTGGCGCGTGATCTTTCCCACGATGTCCGCCGCGGCCATGATCTTCGCGAATTGCCCGCTCAGGCCGCTCTTCCCGCCCGTGCCTCTGCCCGCGAGCGATCGAAAGAGAAACGCCCTGCCGATGCCCGGTGATTGCAGCAAGTGCCGCTCAAGCTCCGGGTGCAGCGGGATGACCACTTCCTTCTTCGTCTTGCTCGGCGTGAAGGTGACGAGCTTCCCGCTCAGGTCGATGGACTGCCACCGCAGATTCGCCACGTCCCGGAGCCGCGCGCCGGTGAAGTAGGCGAGCAGGATTGCGCCCTTCCAATCGCCCTCCGCCGTGCGGACGAGCTTGGCCACCTGCTCTTGCGTGAAGGTGGATCGCTCCGCCGTCTCTTCAGGCAGGTTTTCGAGCGCCGTGCAGGGGTTGCTCGTGATGTAGCCCTGGCGCTGCGCGGCATTGAAAGCGGCGCTGACGATCTTCACGGAAAGATTCGCCGTCTTCGAGCTCTTGTCCGCCGCCAGCTCGGCATCGCGATAGCCGCGGATGTCCTTCGGCGTGATGTGCGCAAGGGAGAGCTTCGCGCGAGCGCCGAGAGCGGCGAGGAAGTCGCGCGTCACCTGCCCGTAACGCTCTGCCGTGGCCGCCGACTTCGTTTGCGTCTTGCCCGCCAGCCACTCCTCAAACCAATCGCGCGCCGTGTAGTGATGCAACGGCTCGCCGGTCGTCCGCTCGACGATCTCGCCGATGATCTTCTTCGCGGCCTGCTCGGTGAGCGTGCCGGCCTTGGCGAAGCGCTCCGCCCGCTCGATGGACAGACACACCTCCCAAGCCTTCGCCCGGTCGCGCTGCTTCGTGGATTTCTTGCACCGCTGCCCGTCGGCATTCGTGAAGCAGCAGACCCAAAAAGGGGACTCGTGACGTTTCCAGAGCGAGGGCATCAGAAGGGGTCCGTGACGAGTGAGAACAAAGTGAGAACATCCGCCCATGTCAATGACGTTCTCACTCGTCTTTCCAACAGAGTAAAAAAGTTCTATTCCCGACGGTGAACTTAAATCCGGGTTCGATTCCCGGCGGGGCCACCGAGCCATCAGGCTGACGGTTTATTTGCGTGCCAGCCATCGTTTTCGCCGCCTGCCTCACCCTTCCTGATCGGCGAGGCTCATTCCAGAAGGACCATTTCCGCGCTCTTCATGAGCAGCGCCTCCGCGCGGATCGGCTTGGGGAGCGCGGGCAGCCCTTCCAACTCGCCCGCCTTGTCGATCTGGCCCGTCAGATAGACGATGGGGACCGTTTGCAAATCGGGATCGGCTTGCAAGGCCCTGGCCACCTCCGCACCGGATCTACCGGGCATCGTTCGATCGAGATAGATGAGATGCGGACGAAAACTCCGGGCCGCCTCCACTGCTCGCAATGCGTCATTTTCCTCCATGGCTACAAAATCCCCACTTCGTTCCAGGATCCTCCGGCAAAGTAGCGTCACCCCAGCATCATCATCGATAATCAGAATCCGTCGTTTCCTTGTGGGATCCGGTTCAATGTGGCGATTCATTACCCCAGATTCGTTGGGCGGCAGGTCAGGGGATGTGTGTATCGGGAGCCATGGTGGCAACGCCGAAGCCAAACTGCGCGGCAGGTGCCTACGGCGCGAACATCGGCTGGATTGATTTCGAGGGCTGCGGCGACCCGCGCATCAATCTCACCACCGGTCGTCTCGGCGGTTTTGCCTGGGGCTCGAATGTCAGTTGAATCGCTCTCAACGGCACCGGCGTGAATCTCTTCAGCGATTCCATCGCCTCCGGCCCGGACACCGATGGCGACACTATCCCGGATGCCTGGGAGGAATTCCGCGCGAATAATCTCTTCACAATGAACGTGAGCACCGACAGCGACGGCGAAGGCATCCTCGATACCGGCGGATATCCCGCCGGCATCAGTCCTTTCAGCGCCAACGAGCGGCTGCAAATCACCGCGTTCGTGGTCCTGCGCCAGGTCATCGTCGCCGGCCCGATCGTAAGCGATCTCACTGGGATGAGCGGGGCGACGCGCAAATACGACATCGAGATCAGCCCCGCGTCCGCGCCAAACTCTCGCTCGCGTAGCTTTCTACGTGTCGCCGCCGGTGCCGCGGTGGCGGCGATAGGCGCGCACGATGGCTTGCACGAGTTCGTGACGGATGACGTCGCGCTCGGCGAAGTGGCAGAAGCCGATGCCGGGGACTTGATCGAGGGCTTGCAGAGCCTCGATGAGACCGGAGCGTTTGTTCGCGGGGAGATCGATCTGCGTGGGGTCGCCGGTGATGACGGCTTGCGACTCGCTGCCCAGCCGGGTCAGGAACATGAACATCTGCTCGGCGGTGGTGTTCTGCGCTTCGTCGAGGACGACGAAGGCGTGATTGAGGGTGCGCCCGCGCATGTAGGCCAGCGGGGCGATCTCGATGACGCCGCGCTCCATGAGGCGCTGGAGTTCCTCGGCATCGATCATATCGTGGAGCGCGTCGTAGAGCGGGCGCAGGTAGGGCATGATCTTTTCCTTGAGGTCGCCGGGGAGGAAGCCGAGCGCTTCGCCGGCCTCGACGGCGGGCCGGGTGAGGACGATGCGGGTGACCTTTTCGCGCTTCAGCGCGGAGACGGCCATGGCCATGGCGAGGTAGGTCTTGCCTGTGCCGGCGGGGCCGAGGCCGAAGACGATGTCGTGCTCGCCGATGGCGCGGAGGTAGGCGCGCTGGCCGGCGGTCTTGGGGACGATCGGCGGGCGTTTGGGGGAAGTGAGGACGCGGGTGTCGAGGAGTTCATCGAGGCCGGCCGGCCCGTCTTCGAGCACGGAGTTGAGGGCGTATTGGAATTCGTGTTTGCGGATCGCGATGCCGCCCTGGCGCGCGCGTTCGAGCTGATCGAAGACGCGCCGCGCGAGCGCGATCTTCGGCGCTTCGCCCTCGATCTTCAGCCAGCCCTCGCGCGTCGTCACTTTCACCCCGACTGCCTCTTCGAGCTTCTTTAGCAGCGCGAGGTCATTGGCGAAGAGCTGCGCCAGCGAGCGCGCGCTCTCGAATTGCAGGGTCTGGGATTCGATCAGGGGAGGTTGAGTGTTGAGGGTTGAGTGGCGCCGATCTCAAGGGTGCGCGCGGCCCCGGCGCATGAGGTGCTCCCTCGATCCTTCTCGTGAAGCGGCGAATTCAGACATGGCAGGAAAGTCAGAGCACGCGCCACTCGACTCTCACCGCTCCACACTCAACCTTCTCCCATCACCGAAAGCCATAAGCCAGCGACCAGGTGGTCCGCTCCTTCGGCGACTTTTCGACTTCGACGATGAGGTAATACGAGCCAGTTTTTTTCGGGACGATGCGCGCGGCGGCGAAGTTCTTTCTCTGCCACGCCTCGACTTCCGCGAGGTGGCCTTCGCCGTCGTAGATGTGGACGGAGATCTTCGCGCCGTCGGTGTCGGTGCCGAGCCAGAACCAGTACTCGTTGCCCTTGAAGAGCTGGTGGACGATGGCCTTGGTCTGTTTGGCCGCGAGGTCGCCGCCCCAGTAGTCCTCCCGCACGGTGAAGCCTTCCTTCACGTAAGGCGCGGCGGCTTCGAGGGCGAAGGAGAGCGCGTCGTCGATGGTGGCCGCCGCCGGCGGCAGACCCATGAGCAGGCCACAGAGTGCGATCCAGAGAAGAGTGAATCTTTTCACGAGTAGGGAGTGACCAGGATGAGACGGGCGGGCTTAGCCAGCTTTGGAAGAGATCGCCTTGACCAGTTCACTGGCGATGGCCTCGATCTCCTTTACACTTTTCTCCGAGATCTCCGTGCCATCCGCGAGGCCGACCAGCGGGCGGATTTCGATGAGACCCTTCTGCACTTTGCTGACCACGGGGTTGGCCTTGATCTTGGGTTTCATGGCGGAAATCTGGCGGTCGAAATAGTCGAGCAGCACCGGCTGGTGCAGGAGTTCCGCGCCGTCCTTGGTGAAAGTCTTCGAGACCACGGTGGTGAGCGCCTCGGTGCCGCGCAGCCAGCCGCCCAGGCTCACGAGCTGCGACATCTGTTCGCTCTGGAGTTCGAGCATCGCCGCTTTCACATCGGAGAGCGCGCCATCCAGCTCCCGGCGCACCGACTGCCAGTCTTTCTTCTCAGCAAAGTCGGTGATGCTCTTGCTGCGCTTGAGGACGGCTTTGCGGACGCCGATCGCGTCGGAAAGGGTGAGCACGGCGCGCCCGATTTTTTTCACTTCCTCGACATGCTCGGCCTCGACGGCGACGAAGCCCTCGGCGATGACCGTGCCGAGGAGCAGGGCGATCTGGGCCTGATCGCCGGTGGGCCTGGCGTTGTTGACGGGGCGGAGCACGTCCTCCCAGTGCGGTTTGCCGAGCTTGTCGAGCACGCCGAAGATCTCACTCGGCACCGGCACCACCACTTGATCGATCATCGCCGACATCGCGGGGAGCTTGCTGACATCGATCCTCGCCGCGGGTTCCGCGAGCGCGAGGGAAGTGGAAAGGCCGAGAGCGAGGAGGAAAACTTTCTTCATGGTGCAGACGAACCATCCAGAGAATGGCGCGGAACTCAAACAGAGCGTTCGGAGTACGGGCAAGCAATCTTTTCCCCCGGCGATCGCGCCCAAACCTCGAAGGGCGGTCGCGCGCTACCGCAAGGACGCACTGCGTCGCATCCACTCTGTGTCTCGGAAAGTGGAGCGACAGCCCTTGAGAAGCATCCCGGCCGGCTGGCCATTTGGATGTTGCATATGCGACATAAAAGTGGCCGGAGCGGGTGAGGGTTCTTGGTGCGGAGAGCTGCGCCCGGAGTGCCGGGTGTCGATCCTTCGCGCGGCCCCGCGACCGACGCCGCATTGTTCCGACACCGGCCGCCCGAGTCCTGCAAGCTGCTGCTCCGGGGGCTCGTATTTTGATGCGATTGCCCTGAATCTTGTTCCCCGGCGGTAGATGCCCGGCGGGCTCGACTTTGCCGGCTGGGCAGGTATCAGGACCGTTGCTCTCACCCCAGTCTTGCTTCCACTTTCACCCGCCCAGGATGTATCCTCCGTCGCACGCATCGTCCTCCGCAGCCAAAGAAATGGAAGCTGGGGCCAGCCGCGCGCTGGCCTGCGCGCCGGTGGTCTTCGTGGTCTTCAATCGCCCGGAGGCCACGCAGCGCGTGCTGGAGCGAATCCGCGGCGCGCGACCGGAGCGGCTCTTCGTCGTCTGCGACGGACCGCGCGCCGGGCATCCCAGCGACGCCGCGCGGGTGGCCGAGGTGCGCCGGATCGTGGAGGAAGGGATCGACTGGCCCTGCCGGATGGAGCGCCACTATGCGGAGGAAAATCTCGGCTGCTCGCGTCGCCCGCCTTCGGGGATCACCTGGGCATTTTCAGAAGTCGAAGAGGCGATCGTCCTCGAAGACGACTGCCTTCCCGATCCGACGTTCTTTCCATTCTGCAGCGAATTGCTCGATCGCTTCCGCGATGAGGAACGCGTGATGCACATCGGCGCGAGCAATTTCCTGGAAGGCGCATGGCCGCTGCGCACCAGCTACACGTTCTCGCGCTACAATCACAGTTGGGGCTGGGCGACCTGGCGCCGGGCCTGGCAGCGCTTCGATCTGGAGGCGCGTTGCTGGCATGACGCAGCCGTCCGACGGCGGGTGACCGCCGCCTGCCGGAGTGCGGATGAACGCGGGTTCTGGCACTCCGTTTTCACCGAAGCCGCCTCGGGACGCGGGCCGGTGAGTTACTGGGATTTCCAGTGGACTCTCGCGTGCTGGGCCGCGGGCGGGCTCGCGGTCTATCCGAGCAGGAATCTGGTCGAAAACATCGGCTGGGGCGCGGATGCCACGCACACGCAGCATGCGCGGGCGCACCTCCATCGCC
>JBGSYE010000478.1:0-2159 GCA_041751075.1 Chthoniobacteraceae bacterium | reverse complement strand
CCAGTCTAAAACACAGTGAGCCAGTGGGAAGCTCTGAATCGCGCGCTTGACTCGGACGGCATCCCCTCACGGTTGCTCATCTGTGTGGACTGGGTCAGTAAGCAAAACATCGGGGCTCGGTTGTACGCTGCCAGCGCTTTCATCTTGGGGGGCGAATCGATCAACAAAATCACTGGGTGCCTCCGTCCTCGGTTCGTCTGGTATCTCTGACAACAGCGCATTGTTACCCATCGTCCTCCTCTTCGGTGCAGAGCTGGTGAAGGCCAGCGCGAAATTCGATTCGATCGAGGAGGAGCTGGCGGAAAGCGCGGAGCTTCAGGCGGACTGGAAGCGAATCACCGAGCTGTTCGAGGTGGAGAGCCACGCGGATCGGAAGGGCGTGATCCGCCGGACGATGGTCGCGGAGAGGGGATTCCGCCCCGGCTTCGGACTTCAATGGGACTCGCCCGCCGCGCGCTTCCAAGCCGTGTTCGACGCCTTCTGCCAGCGCTGGAACCTTTACGGGATGGAGAATGGCCGCCCGCTGGTCCTCAAGCTCTCGGTCAACCTGACTCCGCACGGCACGATGATTTTCATCCCCTCCTATTGGTCGCTCGATCCGACGCGGGATGTGGCGTGGCGCGAGGTGACGGCCCTGCACAAGACGCGAGTGCCGAAGCGCCAAGGCGCCGCCCTCGCAGCGAGCCGCCGGCAGCGGAAGCGCGACGCCGCCAAGGCAAGACGACTGACGGACGAAGCGAAGCAGAGGGGACTGCACGGCGACAAGGGCCGCGAGCACATCTTTGCCGGGCTCAAGTGGGATAAGAATACCGATCCCAGCCGCCTGCGCCGGCTGCTGAAGGAGTTTCCCGCGTGAGCCTGCCGCGACTCTATCTCGAAACAACGATCCCGAGCTACCTCACGGCGCGCCGCAGCTCCTTGGCGCGGATCGCCGCGGACCAGCAGACGACGCAGGACTGGTGGGAGTTTCATCGGCGGGACTATGAGCTGTTCATCTCGGAAGCGGTGATCGAAGAGATTTCGCGCGGGGAGGCGCAGATGGCAGCGTTGCGAGTGGACGTGTTGCGCGGGTTGCCGGTCTTACGGCGGACGCCGAAGACCGAACTGATCGAGGAGCGGCTGCTGGGCGAGGGAATCATCCCGGCGAAGGCGGAACAGGACGCCGCACATCTGGCTCTCGCGGCCGTGCATGGGATGGACTATCTGCTGACGTGGAACTGCACGCACATCAACAACGTCCACAAGGAGCACGAGATCGCGGCGGCGTGCCTTGCGTTCGGCTGCGCCTGTCCGATTCTTTGCACGCCCGCTGAATTGATGCCCATCGATCCGCCCTATGAATAAGAATCCGATTCTCGAGGAAATCTGGCGCGTCCGCGAAGAAATCGCGCGGGAGAGCAATCACGACATCCACGCGATGGCCGAGGCCGCGAGCAAGCGCGAGGCACGTCTGGCCGCCCAAGGCTGGAAGCTTGTGTCATTCGCGGATGAAGCGAAGCCGGATGAAACGTGTGTGGTGCGGGAGGAGCCGCCAATGCCGCGGTGAATTCCCGAGAAACGAAGTATGCGATGGAATCCCCGGTCGTAGGGTGCAAAGTCAGAGGTCCTTCGACTCCGTCGGCGTTTCCAAAGCGAAACGCCGAGTGCGCTCAGGATGACAGAACGAAAATGCCGCGCCGCTCGATCCGCTGACCCGGCCGTGCACGACTTTCCTTTTCACACCTCCCCGCCCGCTGCTAACTCTCCCGCCATGCGCGCAATTCTCGCTTTGGAAGACGGTCGCTGGTTCGAGGGGGAGCCCTTCGGGGCCGCGACGCAGGCGGTCGGCGAGGCGGTTTTCAACACCTCCATGACCGGCTACCAAGAGGTCATCACCGACCCCTCCTACCAGGGCCAGATCGTCGCCATGACCTACCCGCTGATCGGCAACTACGGCGTCAACGCGCTCGACGCCGAGAGCAGCGCGCCGCATGTGAGCGGATTCGTGATCGAGGAGCTGAGTCCGCTCGCGAGCAACTGGCGCTCGGAAATGCCGCTCGCCGACTACCTTGAAAAATGGGGAGTCCCCGGCATTCAGGGCGTGGATACGCGGGCGCTCACCCGGCACCTCCGGGAAAAGGGCGCGATGCGCGCCTGCCTCGCCACCGGCATCGAGCCCG
>JBGSYE010000477.1:0-3063 GCA_041751075.1 Chthoniobacteraceae bacterium | reverse complement strand
CCACCCGGACTTGATGTCATTCTCCCGCTGCCTTCTCACCTGCCTGCTCGCGCTCACCGTCGCGGTGCCCATCCGCGTCGGCGCTCAGGAATTGCGTGTCCAGCGCACGCCCTTTGCCGCGTTCCTAGATTTCAAAGCGCTCGTCAAAGCCCCGGAGACCTCGCTGCCCGTCTGGCTGCGTTCCTTCCAACGCACCTTCACCTCGAATGTGGACGGCGCGCCGACGAGCACGACCTTTCGCCTTCACATCGATCAGCTCGACGACCAGGAGCGCGACATCCTCCTGCGGCTCTTTTTCGATGATTGGCGCGAGGACGCGATCACCGTCACCGGCTGGACCCACGACGGCGTCGAGAAATTCGCGCGCGGCCCGTTCGGCGCCGGCTTGAATCTGCCCACCTCCGAGAGCCTCATCCTTCCGATCCAGGGCGTCGATTTCATCGAGATCGCGACCCGGGGAAACGGCGCGAATATCCGCGGCGTCTTCCTGAGTTGGCTCGATAGAACGGAGACCCGCCGCGCGCTCGATTTCGAGCCGCCCGCGCTGCTCGCCGACCCGTTCGACAGCCTGCCGTCGCAGTTCCCACCGCTCGACGATCAGTTTCTCTCCGGTCGCGTCCGCGCCACCATCGATCCCGGCCTCGTCAAACTCACGCCGCGCGAGATGGCGAGCGAAACGTGGGAGTTCGATCTCGCGGGGCCGCCCTTCGTCGCCGTCCTCAGCTTTGAAATATTGAACGCCGACCCGCTCACGCCGCTCGAAGTGTTCGTGAACGACCAACCGCTCGGACCCGTCGCCATGCGCGCACCGGACCTCGCCGACCCCGCTTATCAAGGCATCGCGCGTCCCATCGATCGCGGCGTGCAGTTCCGCTATGCTGGCTGGTTGCAATGCCAGAAAGCCATCCCCGGAGCCGCGCTGCGGGCGGGGCGGAATCGCGTAGTCCTGCGGCTGCCCGCCGCGTCCGGCCCCGTCGCCGTGCGTTCCCTGGAACTCCAACTCAAAACGCAGTGGCAGAATCTCGATCACACCTTCACCCCTTCCACTCCATGAAACGCTCCCCACTTCGCCGCGCCGGCTTCACCCTCCTGGAAATCATGCTCGTGGTGCTCATCATCGGGCTGCTCATCGGCATGGCCATCCGCTATCAAGCCGGCTTCCTTGGGCAAGGCCAGGAGGTCGCGGTCAAAGGCCACATCGAACAGTACAAAACGATGCTGCTGATGTTTCAGGGTGGAAATGGCTTCTACCCGACCACCGAGCAGGGCCTGAAAGCGCTGATCACGAAACCGGAGAGCGAGCCGAAACCGCGCAGTTGGCGCCAGCTCCTCGACCGGCCGATTCTCGACCCGTGGAAACAGGAGTATTTCTACCAGCAACCCGGCAAGCACAATCCCAATAGCTACGACATCTACTCCGCCGGCCAGGATCGTAAACCCGGCACCGCCGACGACATGGGCAACTGGGACGCCCCGCAGAACTGATCGTCCGGGGCGCGGGAGCTGAGCGGGCAATTGCCCGATCGTCCGGCGGGCATAGCCGGTGACTTGATACCGATGGAAACGAGGCCGGACTCACCTTCGGTGCCGCTGGCTGCCTTACTCGCCGACGAGATCGCGCGCCGCGGCCCCATCCCGTTTTGCGATTTCATGGAGCGCGCGCTCTATCATCCCGAGCACGGCTACTACACCTCCGGGCGCGCGAGCATCGGGCGGGCGGGCGATTTTTTTACCAATGTGAGCGTCGGTGCGCTGTTCGGACGGCTGCTTGCGCGGCAGTTTGCGGAAATTTGGGAGCGGCTCGGGAAGCCGCGTCTTTTCACGCTCGTCGAGCAAGGCGCGCATCGCGGGGACTTCGCGCACGACGCGCTGATGGCCTTGGCGGAACTCGCGCCCGCCTGCTTCCGCGCGGCGGTTTACCGCATCATCGAACCCGGGCTCGCGCTCCGCGAGGCCCAGCGAAAGCGGCTCGCACCCTTTGCGGAAAAGGTCCGGTGGCGGGCCGATCTCGAAGCGCTCGACCCCTTTACCGGCGTCCACTTTTCCAATGAGCTGATCGATGCGTTCCCGGTTCAGGTCGTGAAGTGGGATGGCCTCGAATGGTGCGAACGGCTCGTCGCCGCGCGAGAAGGTGCCTTTGAGTTCGTCGATGGCCCGCTCTCGGATCCGCGCCTTCGCGAGCGGCTGGCCCTGCTTCCGCCCGTCCCGCCCGGCTGCCAGACGGAGATCAATCTCGGCGCCCTCGATTGGATCGGCACCCTCTCGACGCGCATGGTCCGCGGCTGCGTGGTGGCGATCGACTATGGCTTCACGCGCGACGAATACTACCGGCCCGAACGCACCGTCGGCACGCTCAGCGCCTACGCTGGTCATCGCCGCGAACCCGATCCGCTGGCCCGTCCCGGCGAGATCGACCTGACCGCGCACGTCGAGTTCACCAGCCTCATCGAGCACGCCACCGCGCGCGGATTCGCGCTGGCCGGCTTCACCGATCAGCATCATTTCATGGTCGGTCTCGGTCGCCTCCATTTCCCGGACGCCGACACGGCTCCCGACGCCGCGCGCCAGCGTGAACTGCGCGCGTTCCAGACGCTCATGCACCCGGCCTTCATGGGCCGCAGTTTCAAAGCGCTGTGCCTCGCCAAGGATCTTCCCCTGGCCGAACCGCTCGCCGGCTTCCGCTTCGCGCGCGGATCGTGACGGTGAAAGAAGTCGCACTCCGGTGGTCGGGACCGCTGTCTCAGTGGTCCACACCGAGCTTGGTCCGCTCCGGCGAACGGCTCGGAAAACTCGCCATCCGTGCCATCCGCGGAATCCGTGGTCCCTCCCCTCGTCGTTTCCACGCCTGGAACGGTGTAAGCCTGGCAACGGGAACGGGGGACAAAGGAATGAGGACCAAGGAATGAAAGACCACTCTTTCCAAGCGGAGTGGCACTCACCTGTCCGGTGAACTTGGCTGCCGACGGACAGCGCCCTTTTTCATTCCCATGTCCCCATTCCTTTGTCCTTCATCGCCGGATTTAGGGTAAGCAGTGACGCCGCCGCCTGCTCGGGGTGGAGCAC
>JBGSYE010000476.1:0-3161 GCA_041751075.1 Chthoniobacteraceae bacterium | reverse complement strand
GCGCTCACCGACGACATGCGGTCGTGATGCCGCGACCAGCGCGGCGAGCCCACCCACTGAAGGCGCGAAGGCGGGCCGACCTGTTTGTCCTTCGAGACGGCGTTGCCCTTGGCGCTGTAGTAGTAGTGCGTCCACTCGTCGAGCTGATCGCTCCACGACTTGGTGGTCTTCTTCCACTCGCCTCCCTGCTTCACGAGCGCCACGCCATAGGGTACAAGCACGCGCTTTACCTCCTCCATCGGCACGCCGCCGAGATCCTCGGCGACGATGAGGTTCACGAGATTGTCGATGTAGGGGAGCGTCTTCCCATCGAATTTCGCCACACTCACCGGCCCATACGCGCCCTTCGCAAAGATCGCCTCGCGCGCAGTCGCCACTTTCGCGGCGTCGGTGTCGAGGCCCTGCACCTGGTAGCTGTCGCTCGCCCGCAGTGCAGCGGTGAGCGAGCCGTCGCCGATGCCGAGCTGCACGACGATGCCGCCTTTCACCCCGGAGCTGGCGAGGAGGCTGGCCGCGTCATCGGCGGCGCGGAGAGATGGGAGGGATGCGACGCAGAGGACCAATGCGAGCGCGACGAAACCTGGGGAGCGGTGGGGAGTCATGTGGACACTGATAACCCGCAATGAGGGAAATCGGACAGGGAAAATGCCGCACGGGCGGACACGAAAGTCCGCCGTCTGCCGGTTGCGCGCGGCGCGGCGGGCGTGTTCCATGTTCTCCATGCCCTCCGCTCAAAGCGTCCTCGGCGAACCGCTCGAACCGTGCAGCTACGATCCGCTCACCGGCTGGTTGCGCGATGGCTGCTGCAATACCGGCGCCGGCGACCGCGGGCTGCATCTGGTGTGTGTGCAGGTCACGGCGGAGTTCCTCGATTTCTCCCAATTCGCCGGGAACGATCTCTCGACTCCCGCGCCGGAGTACGACTTCCCCGGATTGAAGCCGGGCGACCGCTGGTGCCTGTGCGTGACGCGCTGGAAGCAGGCGCTCGAAGCCGGCGTGCCGCCGCCGGTGATCCTCGCGGCGACGCACGTCTCGGCGCTGGAGTTTGTGTCGCTGCACGAGCTGCAGGACTACGCCGTGGATCGCGCGCCGGAGAGTTGACGGGGAAGAAGCAGCGCCGAGCGCGGTGGGACCGAAGGCTCTGGGACTGCTGTGATCCTTCACAGCTCTGGGGAAGGTGCGGCACCGACGCAGAGCGGTGAAGGAATCACCGCAGTCCAGAGCCTTCGGTGTTAGATCACCTCGAACTTTTGGCCCTTCCGGAAATGCAGAACCGGTGACCCCTTGCGGAGCCACCGGCCTGCGTTTTCCCTGGTTTCCCTAGACGTGCGGACTACACGGCCTTGTCGCCGGTCTCATCGGTGCGGATGCGCACGGCTTCCTCCACATGCGAGACGAAGACCTTTCCGTCTCCGATCTTCCCGGTTTTGGCCGCCTTGACGATGGAACTCACAGCCTGCTCGACGAGCGCGTCGGTGACGACGACCTCGATCTTGATCTTGGGCAGGAAGTCCACGGTGTATTCACTCCCGCGGTAGATTTCCGTGTGACCTTTCTGGCGGCCGAAGCCTTTGACTTCGCTCACCGTCATGCCCTCCACGCCGATGTCGGCGAGGGCATCTTTTACTTCCTCCAGTTTGAAGGGTTTGATGACTGCTTCGATTTTTTTCATCTGATTAGTTTCGAGTTTCGAGTTTCGAGTTTCGGATTTTCAGCCTCAGAGGATGTAGCCCTCCTCGCCGTGCTCGACGATGTCGAGACCGGCGGTCTCGGTTTCGGCCGTGGGACGCAGACCGACGACGGCTTTGACTAGGAAAGCGATGACGGCCGTAGCCACCACGCTCCAGACGATGGTCAGCGCCACAGCTTTGAGCTGTGCGCCGATCAGGCCCTCTTTGAGGTCGCCGACCACGGAGTTCACCTTTTCGTCCGCGAAGACGCCCGTGAGGATGGCACCGAGAGTGCCCCCGACGCCGTGGATGCCGAAGGTGTCGAGCGCGTCGTCGTAACCGAGCATCTTTTTCAGGTAAGACACGGCGAAATACGGCACGACGCCCGCGAGCACACCCATGATGACGGCCGCCGTGGAGCCCACGAATCCGCAGGCCGGCGTGATGACCACGAGGCCCGCGACGATGCCCGAGCAAAAGCCGAGCACGCTGGCCTTGCCGCGGGTGATCCACTCGATGAGCGCCCAGACGAAGCCCGCCGTCGCGGCGCAGAGCGTGGTGGTGGTGAAGGCATTGGAAGCGATGGCATCGGCGCCGAGCGCGGAGCCCGCATTGAAGCCATACCAGCCGACCCAGAGCATCCCGGTGCCGACCATACAGAGCACCATGGAGTGCGGCGGCATCGGCTCCTTGCCGTAGCCGCGGCGCGGTCCGAGGATCATGCACAGGATCAGCGCGCTCCAGCCCGAGGTCATGTGGACGACGGTGCCGCCGGCAAAGTCGATGGCCTTGATCCCGGCCTCCTTATTCAGCGGTCCGCACATGAATCCCGTGCCGCTCCACACCATGTGGGCGAAGGGGAAATAGACGAGGAACATCCAGATGCCCACGAAGAGCAGGACGGCGGAAAATTTCATCCGCTCGGCGATCGCGCCGATGATGAGGGCCGGCGTGATGATCGCGAAAGTGAGCTGGAACATCGCCCACATGGAATCGCTGATCCAATGGTAGCCCGCGCCGACCTTGCCCGGCTCGACGCCATTGAAGAAGGCGAAGGTCGCGTCGCCGATGAAGGCATTGCCGCCGCCGAAGCTCAGGCTGTAGCCGATGGCCCACCAGAGGATCGTGACGAGCCCCGTGATGCCGAGGCACTGCGCGAGCACGGAGAGGACGTTCTTTTTCCGCACGAGGCCGCCGTAGAAGAGCGCCAGACCGGGCAGCGTCATAAAGAGCACCAGCGCGGTGCTCACCATCTGCCAGGCGTTGTGGCCTGGGCCTGGGCCGCCGACTTTCGTGTTCTCACCGCCGACCCGCGCCCCGTTGTTCATGTACGCCTCGATATCCGCGAGCCGCGTGGCCACATCCTCGAGCGTCGGTGGAGGCTCAGGCGCTGGCGCGGAGACGGTCAGTTCGGCCGCTGCCGCCGGGGCGGGTGGCGGCGTATCCTGCGCGAGGGCGCGCGGGGTGAAGCCCAGGGCCGCAGCCGCGAAG
>JBGSYE010000475.1:0-3424 GCA_041751075.1 Chthoniobacteraceae bacterium | reverse complement strand
GGATGAACTCCTGCATCGCACCGGCGTGTACAAAGAGCGCCTCAGCCAGTCCGCGCTCTACGCTGCGATGCGGACCGTCACCGACACCGAAGCGCGCGCCGTGCTCCGCTGGTATCGCGCAAAGGGTCTGAAGTTCCGCTTCGGCAGAGACGACGCGACCGAACTCACCGAGCGGCAGGTGATCGAGCAGTGCAAGATGTACATCGCGGCGGTGCGGATCGCGGATGAATTCGGCTGCGCGACGATCGGCATCCAATACCAGCAAGGGCTGAAGGATCTCGCGCCCGCTTCCGACCTCGTCGAGGGCACGCTCAACAACGTCTCGCGTCCGCCGGTCCATCGGCGCGGCTCTCGCGTCGAGCTCTTCAAAGACGAGGCGCTCCCGCACTTCAATGAAGTGGATGAATGCGCCGGCCTCGACGGCCTCGTGACCTACCGGCTCTGGCGCGAGCTGGGCTTTGCGCCGGAGAATACGCTGCACGATCTGCGCTGGGGCCGGCATTTCACCGGCGGCGGCATCGACGACTACGTGTGGGTCTTCCTCATCTCCGGGGCCGCGCCGCCCGCGCACTTCATCGGCGGATGGAAAGGCGCGAGCAGCGAGCGGCAGCCGCCGATGTACTTCCGGCTCGGAGGCGGCACGTTGAAGGGCATCAGCAAACCGGGCTGGATCGTATGGAGCCGCGTCTTCGTCGCGGAAGGCGCGTTGAAATTCGACACCGGTCTCGCCGAAGTCGTGCGCCTGCCGAAAGCAGAAACCGAAGAGCGCTGGCAGCTCACCACGCCGCAGTGGCCGATCATGCACGCCGTGCTCCGCGGCATCACGCGCGACCAGATGATGGCGCGGCACCAGGCGAATCATATCCAGGTCGTCTATGCGCCCGACCTCGCCGGGGCGCGGCGCGGGCTCTTCGCGAAAGCGGCGGCGATGCAGGCGCTGGGGCTGGAGGTGAGTGTATGCGGGACGTTGTGAGCGAATCACCGTCACCCGGCGCTGGCGGGGGTTCAGCTTTCCGTATTCAGTATTCAGCATTCAGCAGGTCGCCTCCCGCCGGATACGCTGACGCTCCCCGCAGACTCGTGACTCCTGAATACTGAATACTGAATACTTCCCCGTGAGCATCCTCGAAGAAAAACGCCGCGTCCTGCTCACGCTTTCGCACAATCTCGGCGCGGAGCACCGCCAGCTCGCGATCCTCGGCGAGGGCAACACCTCGACGCGGCTCAGCGATCATTCCTTCCTCGTGAAGGCGAGCGGGAGCAGCCTCGGCACCTTGCGCGAGGAGGACGCGGTCGAGTGCCGCTTCGACGCGCTGCTGCCGCTTCTCGATCTCACCGAGGCGACCTACGAAGCGATCGACGAGACGCTCTTCGCCTGCCGGATGCATCGCGGCGCGAAGAAGCCGTCCATCGAAGCGCTCTTCCATGCGTGGCTGCTCTCTCTGCCGGAGATCGGCTTCGTCGGCCACACGCATCCGGTCGCGGTGAATGCTATCCTGTGCTCGCCGCTGGCCGAGTCCTTTGCCACCCGGCGCATGTGCCCGGATGAAGTCGTCTGTTGCGGCCCAGCGTCCGTCTTCGTCCCCTACTGCGATCCCGGCCTCGCCCTCGCGCAAGCGATCCGCGACCGGACCAATGCCTTCATCGAAACGGCGGGCACGCTGCCGCGCGTGATCCTGCTGCAAAATCACGGGATCATCACGCTTGCGTCCACTGCGGCGGGTGTCGAGGCGGCCACCTACATGGCGGTGAAAGCGGCGCAGATCTTTGCCGGTGCTGTGCCGCTCGGAGGGCCGGTGTGTATTTCCCCCGAGCAGATCGATCGCATCGCGAATCGCGGCGACGAGCACTACCGGCAGCGCGCGCTCAATTTGTAGCGGCGGTCTATGACCGTCGCTCGCATTTTCTGAAGTCAGCGGCGGACATAGACCGCCGCTACAGGCACGCCTCGACCGCCTTCTCGAGCGCCGCGGCGTCCGCCGAGCCAGCCGCGATCTCGCCGCCACGATGCACATGGCGCACGACGCCTTTGCGATCGAGGACAAAGGTCACCGAGGTAAAGGCCCGGTCGCGCCCATCGAGCCACCAGCGGCGCAGCGTTTTCCACTCCGCATCGATGGCCACGGGGAATTCGATCCCGAGCCGATCCCGCTGGGCGACCACATGCTCCCGCGTCAGCGGGCCGCTGGACTTGTGGTGATACATGCCGATGACGACCACGCCGCGTTTGCGGAAATCCTTCCCCAGTCCATTGAGCACTGGCACCGAGCCGGCGCAGTAGGGGCAATCCGGCCCCGTCCACCAGCGCACGACCACGACCTTTGCCCGCAGGCTCGCCAGCGTCATCGGCTCGGACCCAATCCACTGGCCTACGGTCCACTCCGGCGGCCGCGTGCCGATCACATTTTCTCCAGCATCCGCTGTCGCTGCTCCGCGTCCGAGCAGGCCCATGAAGGAAGCAAGGAACACGGCGATCGGGCGCATGGCTCTCCGTAGGCCGGATGCAAAGCGCGGTCAACGCGGCGCGCGACGGCGCGATTCGGGTACCACGTGTCCCGCGTGTGATGGCCGGGTCTCGCCACTGCGAAATCCTGCTTTCGCTGCCGCCCCGACTTCCGCATGCTCACCGCCCCATGAAATTCCTCCCCGCCTCCCTTGCTCTCCTCGCCGCCGCGACCTTCGCGAGCGCCGGCACCTTTCCCGATGCCTTGAAAATCAGCGGCTTCGTCGTCGGCTGCCAGGCTTGGTCCTTCAATAAGGACACCGTCTTCGAAGCGATCGACCACACCGCGGCGACCGGTGCGAAGGCAATCGAGTTTTTCCCAGGACAGAAACTCTCGCCAGACGAGCCGACGGTGCTTTTCAGCCACGCCCCGGCAAAGGGCGAAGACCGAAAGAAGCCGACGGAGAAGCTCGACGCGGCGGCCACCAAGGCCGTGTGGGACAAGGTGAAGGCAAAGCTCGCGGAGAAGGGGGTGACGGCGGTCGCTTATGGTGTCGTCGCCATTCCGAACGATCCGGCGGAAGCGCGGGCGATCTTCGACTTCGCGAAATATTTCGGCATCCGCGTGATCAATACCGAAGCGGCCGATGCGATCGATACTTTCGAACCGCTGGTGAAGGAATACGACATCAAGGTCGGCTTCCACGATCATCCGAAGAAGCCGGAGAAGCCCGAGTACCGCATGTGGGATCCGAACTTCATCCTCGAGGTCACCAAGGGCCGCGACCCGCGCATCGGAGCGTGCGCCGACCTCGGCCACTGGCGCCGGAGCGGGCTCAATCCGATCGACTGCGTGCGACTCCTGAAAGGGCGGATCATGAGCAGCCACCTGAAGGATCTCGACTCCCCGCTCCCGAGCGCGAAGGACGTGATCCTTGGCACCGGAGTCTGCGGGATCAAGGAAGTGCTCGATGAATTCCG
>JBGSYE010000474.1:0-11035 GCA_041751075.1 Chthoniobacteraceae bacterium | reverse complement strand
CCGCCGTGATCGTCCGAGCCGCCGATGAAAACTTTGCGCCACGGCTCGACGTGCGTGGGCGCCATGCCGTGCTTGTCGGAGAGTTGCGCGATTTTCTCCGGCGTCAGGCGGCCAAAGAGTTCCCGCGCGACTTCACTCAGCAGCGCGTCGCGGTGGCCATTGAGGCCCTCGAAGTGCCGGAAGAGCAGCACCAGCTTTTCGAGATGCGCGACCGAGAAGCGATCGTCGAGCCGGTAGAGCGGATGCGCCACCGCGTGCGCGAGCTGTTCCGCGGCGAGATACTTTTGCAGCTCAAAGATATTCACCCGCCGCGCCTGCAGCTCGGCGTGCTGCGCTTCATCGATCCCCCACACCAGCACATGGACCTTGCAGCGATCCTCGGGAAATCGCGCGCTCACCTGCTCGCTGATGAAAGTGCCCGGCCGGTCCGCGATCGCGAGACAGCCGTCGATCCGGTTGTGATCCGTGATCGTCACGAGATCCATCCCACGGCCGCGGAGCGTCGAGTACAGCTCGCCCGGATCGGTGTAAGAATCGGGCAGGCCGGCGCGCCGGAAGACCCACTCCGGCGCGCGATCGCTGAACCGTGAGTGAACGTGCAGATCGGCCTTCATGGTGCAGCGCTGGACGGGACGTAGGTCCGCTGGCGGGCGATCCACCGCTCGTACGTAAATGGCAGGCGTGGCACCAGCGCCTGGCTCACGCAGCTCCCGATCTGCCGCCACACTCGCGGATGGCGGATGTCCCCCGGATGGATGGCGATGCGCATCAGCGGATGATCCGCGAGCCGTCGGAAGAGCGCGCGATTCCAGAGCACGCTCACCACACGGCGCCACCAGCTCCGCGTGCTCCAGACCAGGGATTGCGAGTCGGAAGTGCGGCCGCTGTGCAGATCGCGGACGTGCCGCAGTCGCGTGGTGTATTGGAATCCCGCGTCTTTCAGCGCCTCCTCCGCAGGCGCGCTCAGCAGCCATGCCGGGGCGATGAATCCCTCCGGCTTCAAACCGATCTCCCGGAATTCCTCCAACGCCCGCTGCACGAGCACGCGCGCGCGGTCGCGCTCGAGGTCGTAGAATTCACCCTCATCCGCCGTGTAGATGCGCGTGACGAGACGATCCAGGAGCGAGTCGTTTGCGCGCCGCTCCCGCTGGTGATGGTAGCCGTGGATGACGATCTCGTGCCCGGCCCCCTCGATCGCGCAGAGCCACGCGCAGAAGTCCGCGTCGTCCCGGATGTGCCCGCGACGATGATAGTCCGGCACGACCAGCCAGGTGCAGGTCTTCAGGCCGAGCTGCGCGAGCTGCGCGAAGATCTCCTCGCACTCTGCGCGCGTGTGCGGCGAGACATCGTGGATCGAGACGATCAGCGCCTGGGAAGGCGGCAGGAGCCGGGTGGTGAGGCGGCCGACCTTGGTCGTGGCGATGCGCATGGGGTGAGGGAGATAGCCCGCAGAAGTCGGGGGATACAAGTGCGGAGCCGCTCAGCGAGTCCCATGCGTGCCATGCGTACCATCGGCGCGTCGTCGCATCAGCCGCAGCCCCCCAGCTAGAAACACGAGGACCGCAGAGACCGGCGAGAGCACATCTCCGTGCCGGGTGAAAAAAGTCGTCGCTCCTGCCGACGGGATCGCGATCTCGCGCACCGCGATGCCTTCCTGAAACTCCGGCACCCAGCGCTCGAACCAACCCGTCGGATAGACCATGCCGGTCACGCCGGTATTCGCACAGCGGATGAGCGGGCGGCGATTTTCGACCGCGCGGAAGACGGCGTTCGCGAGATGCTGCCGGGCGGCTGCTGAGCGGGCAAACCAGCCGTCGTTCGTGATATTCACGAGGACTTGCGCGCCTGCAGCCACGAAGCGCCGCGAGAGATAGCCGAGCGTGTCCTCAAAGCAGATCAGCGCGGAGAGCTTCACCGCGGGCTCCGCCAGCTCGAGCACCGTGAACTCCCGGCCGCGCGCAAAATCCCCCGGCACGAGCTGACCCACGATCGGCTCGAACACAGGGCGCAGCGGCAGATACTCGCCGAAGGGAACGAGGTGAATCTTTCGGTGAATCTGCACGTTCTCACCGCGGCCCGTGAGCAGCGCCGCCACGTTGTAGTCATCCCCACGCTGGACATCGAACTCCGTAGTGCCGAGCAGCAGCGCCGCGTCACTCCGCTCCGCCTGCGCAAAGACGAAATCGTGATTCGCCTGATCGACAAACAAACCGCGCGGCGTCGCGGACTCAGGCCAGAGCACGAGTTGCGGCTGCGGCTGCATCGCCAGCGCGAGCCCCGTGAGACGATCGAAGCGCGCAAAGATCTCTTCCTCCTGCGTCGGATCGAATTTATCGCGCTGCGGGATATTCGCCTGGATCGCGGCGACGCGGAGCGGGAAGGTCGGCGTCGCATCGCCGCGCAGCAGCGTCCGCGTGCCGTACGCCCACACGAGGACGACGAGCGCCACCGTCGCGCTGAATTCCCAGCGGATGCGCTTGAGGAATTGCGGTCCGAATTCCGCCACGATGCGCCGCACCACGAGCACGGCCATCACGTTGCAAAAAGCGACGAGCCATGAGAGTCCCGCGACGCCCGTCCGATCCGCGATCTGGATCATCGCGAGGTCCGCGTGCAGAGCCACCCCGAGCGTATTCCAGCCAAAGCCGCTAAAGAGCCATCCCCTCACCCACTCCTGCGCGACCCACGCACACGCGGCGAGCGCGCCGACGGCGAGATTGCCCACGGAACCGGTAAAGTCGCGCGGCAGGATGAGCGCGAGGAACCACGCCCAAAACGCGAAGTAGAGCCCCATGTAGAGCGCGAGCACAAAAGGCAGCGCACGCAGCCAGGGATTGCCGAACAGCGGACCGAGTTCCCCCAGCCACGCGAAGGTGGCCGTGAAAAAGGTCACGCCCGCGACGTAGCCGAGGGCGGCGGCGCGGAAGCGTTTGGTGTTCGGCGTTTGAAGTTTGGCGTTCGGCGTTTCCTCCGAACCGGCCGGATTCGACGGAACGCCAGACTTCAAACGCCAAACTTCAAACGCCAAAGGACGCTTCCCGAACCACACCGCGCAGATCAGCGGCACAAGCGCCATCCACGCGAGCCAGGCTTGATTCCCCGGCGGAAAACTCAGCGCCAGCAGCGCGCCCGTCGCGATGGCCGCGAGCCAGGGCCAAGCGAGTCGAAACCACCCACTCACTCCCGCCGCACGCGCCGGCTCTTGGGAGCCTGCGGCTTCGGATCGATCGCTTCCTTCAAGTCCTTCGAGTAGCCGCTGTTCACCATGAAGTGGATCGCCCGCATGTCCTCCGCGCTGTAAAAGGCATCCTTGTCCGCATCCACGTAACCCATCGCCATCAGCCCCTTCAGCGTGTCGATGAGCTCCGCCGCTTCGAGATCCTGCACGCGCTTGAGGAGATCTTCGCCCGTGATCCCGCCCCCGCCGAGCCCGAGCGCCTTCAGCACTGAGATTTCCGCTCCGTCGAGATTGATGTCGCCGCTGCTCATGGGGTGTTGGGAAATATCAAGATTTCAAGCCGCTTGCTCGAACGAAAACTTTGGCAAGTCTGCCCGCACCTTCGCGTGTTCGACAGTGATCCCGCAGATTTGCCCTTTGGCATCGAGATCGAGAATCGTGTTCTCGTCGAGGTCACGCGTCTCCGCGACATCGGCAGCGCGGAACTCGATGTACAATGTATCAGTGTCGGAGAAATACTGGACTTTCATGGCTTGAAGGAGCGGTCGAAGAAAGCGTTATGCACCGTCTCACGATCACGAAGCAGTATGACGCGCAAGTAGCGTCCGTCCATCTCCGCGATAGGTGCCCAAAGCCGGATGCGCCCGTCCACCTGCATCGTCTCGCGAACCGGACTGGCAATCACCCGCTCGATCCACTCCCGAGTGATCTGAGCGCGATCCGGTCGTCTGCTCAATGACCGAAAGTATGCAGTGAATTTCACGAACTCCCAGGCTCCCGCTTGGATTCCCTTTCAGAGAGCGCCCTTGCCAGCAGGAGCAGCCGGATCTTGCCGTTCGTTTCCGCGTAGGCGTGAAACAAAACAACCAAGAATATGCACGAAGAGCCATTCGCCACAGCGTCCGCCTCGAAGAAGACGAGAATGAAAACCACAACAAGGAATGTAAGGAAATTCATCGTCCAACGCCGCCAGTAAAGGTTCGACAACGCCTCCTCTCGAAGCTTGGGCTCCACCGCCGAGGCGATGAACTCTTGATCTCCGCGCTGAGCGATCCGTGTCCCGACATCCACACAGATCCGCCAGCCGTCTGAGTCGCTCGATCATCACGTCCCAATCACCCCAGCCGCGCCTCCACATCCCTCTGCACCCACTCCCACAGCGATTCCAGCGATGCGGTGATCTCTTGCTTGATCGTGGCGATTTCCGCGGCGGTGCGGGTCTGGCCCGGCTCGGGGGTGCGGCGGGCGAACATGTAGAATTTGATCTTTGGCTCGGTCCCGGAGGGGCGGACGGCGACGCGGCGGCCATCGACCAGTTCGAAAATGATCATCTTTTCCTTCGGGATGAGGTAGCCCTCGACGTCGTAGATGTCTTCGGTGGCGAAATTGCGCATCGAAGCGACGGGGACTCCATTCACGTCGCGCGGCGGATTCTCCGCGTAGCTGGCGGCGAGGCGGGCGATCTTTGCGGCACCTTCCGCACCTTCAAAGACGAGGCTGCCATTCTTCTCCAGATACACGCCGTATTCGGCAAAGACTTCGTCGAGGTACTCGGGAAGCGTGAGGCCGCGAGATTTGGCGTACGCGGCGACTTCGGCGAAGACGACCACGGAGCCATTGCCGTCCTTGTCGCGCACGAAATCCGCCGCGCCGTAGCCGTAGCTTTCCTCCCCGCCGGCGACGTAGTAGCTCGATTTTTCAAGCCGCAGCCGGCGCGATTCGACCTCGGACAGCTCGCGGTAGGCGCGCGTGCTGAGGCCGAGTGCGGTCTCGTATTTCTGCAGCTTCTCGCCGTTGTATTTGAACCCGGTGAGCGTCTCGACGCAGCGCAGACCGTGTTTGGCGGCGATGGCATTTTGCAGGTCGGTGGTGACGAAGGTCTTGATCACGACGACGCGGCTCGCATTCGCCGGAGTGATCACGCCTTGCTCGATGAGCTTCCTCACCCGATACGCGACCATCAGCGAACCGATCTGGTTGCCGGTGAGCAGCTCCATTTCGCCGGCACGATTGCGCACGGCGACGCCCATCCGGTCGGCGTCGGGATCAGTCGCGACAACGAGGTCCGCGCTCTCCCGCTCGGCCACGCCGATGGCGAGGCTGAGCGCCTCGGCATTCTCGGGATTCGGCGACTTCACGGTCGGGAAGCGCCCATCGAAGGCGTCCTGCTCAGGCACGGTGAGGTAACGGAAGCCGAGGCGATCGAGCATTGGCCGCGTGATGACGCCGCCCACGCCGTGGATGGAGGTGAAGACGATCTTGAGCCCGGCTTCCGCGGCGGCGGCGACCAGCGGACGATCGAGCACGAGCGTTTCGAGCCGCGCCATGTAAGCCTCGTCGAGTTCCGCGCCGAGCGACGTGAGCGTGCCGCGTTGCGCCTCGGGCACCGGCGTGTAGGTCTCGCTCTCGACGGCGTTCACCTTTGCGATGATACCGCTGGCGTGCGGCTCGACGACTTGCGCGCCGTCGCGGAAATAGACTTTGTAGCCATTGTCGTGCGGCGGATTGTGGCTCGCGGTGACGACGATGCCGGCGGTGGCGTGGAGATGGCGGACCGCAAAGGAGAGTTGGGGCGTCGAGCGCGGCCCCTCGAAGAGCGCGGCGTCGCACCCATTTTCCACCGCGACGCGCGCGGCGAGCTCGGCAAAGGCGCGGGAGAAATGCCGCGTGTCATGAGCGATGACGATCTTTGGCCGCCCCGGCAGTCCGCTCTGTGCGAACCATTCCTTCGCGTAAGCGACCAGCCCTTGGGTGGCGCGGCTGATGTTGTAGAAATTCATCGCATTCGTGCCGACGCACGGGTGCTCGGGCTGGCCGAGCGGCTGCGGCGCGCCCTGCTCGGCGGCGGTGACGACCTTCCCGATGGTGCGTCCGCGAAGGCCGCCGGTGCCGAAGGCGAGGGTCTTGTAAAAGCGATCGTTCAGCTCGGCCCACGCGCCTTTTCCCACGAGCTCTGCGATGGCCGGCTCGGCCAGCGGCGACTGCGTCCGGGCGAGCAGTTGCTCGATATTGCGCGCGCTGCTTTCGAGGAGATGGCCGTCGCGGACGGCTTGCTGGAGGCGGGGAATGAGGTCGCTCATACGCGCGGATGGTAGCGGCGCGGCAAAGCTCGGGAAGGCGGAATTCCGGGCACCATACACGTCTCGCGTGTCGGGCACCGCGTCCCGCGGCGACGAACTTTCCGAAGTGTACATTTGGAACAAGACCTCCGGACCACGAGGACGCACCGGCAGGTTCTGTCGGTGCGGAGCTTTCGCAATGGGGTGCACTGCGCAGGAAGTTCGTTTCGGCGGGACGCCGAAACCAACACGCGAGACGCGTATGGTACCCAGAGATCCCGGTCCCGCGCGCTCCGCTACTCCACGATGACGCCGCGATACACGCGCTCACCACTCAAGGGCGCAGTGAAGGGCTTGATCGGTGTCCGGCCGGGGAGCAGGTGCAGCTCGCTGAGTGTCGCGAGATCGAGCCGGCCGGTGAGGGTGAGTCGCTTGCTCCGTTGAAAGGTGAGCAGCGCCTCCTCCGTCGCCGGACCGGGATCGCCATCGATGGCTTCGCGATAGTAGCCGCGCTGCGCGAGGAGCGATTGCGCACGCCGCAGCGTCTGCTGCTGGACCTCGCGCGGGGCCGTGGCGTAGGGCGTCCGGGCAAAGAGCATCGCGAGATCCGCGGTCGGCTCGGGAATCGGCCTCGGGGGAGGCACGATGTGGTCGTCGTCGATCGGCCGCGAGCGCTTCATCTCCTCGCGGCGCAGGAAGGCGCGGTCCTCATCCTCGACGCTGTCATCACGCCGGAGATTCACGGGCGGCGCCGGTGCTTTGGCTGTCGGCGGCGGCGGCGCGGGAACGGGCATGGGCGCATCCGAGGGAGCCGGCTGTGCGCGTTCGACCACGCCTGAGTCGAGGGCGTCGAGCGTCTTCTCATTGAGCTGGCCGGTGACTTCGAGACCATTGCGAATCTGGAAGCGCCGGATCGCCGCGGACGTCTCCGCGCCATTTTCCCCGTCGATCTCTCCGTAGTAGAAGCCCTGGCGCTTCAGTTCACTCTGGGCTTCGCGCACGCGGTCGTCCGCCATCAGCGGGAGGTGGAGGACGGAGAGGACGAGGAGGGCTGAAAGGACCTTCTTCATGCGGATTCAGGGAGATTGGACGAGGCTCCGCTCCCGTCCATTCGATGCGAATGGGACCTGGGCAGCGGCGCTCACTGCGCGCCGATCGCGATGCCCGGCTCCGAGCCGGAGGGAGGACGCGGGCGTGATTTGTGAAAGCTGGCCACCCCCTCGGCGATGGAGCGCGCAATCAGATCGCGGTACCCGGAATTGGCGATGAGCCGCGCATCCATGGGATTATTGATGAAGCCGCACTCGACGAGCACCGCCGGAGCGCGAGTGTGCCGCGCGACGTAAAACGGCCGGCCGCGTATGCCGCGATTCTCGCCTTCCGTGTGGCGGACGAGCGCCGTCTGGATGCACCCGGCCAGGATCTCGCCATTGTCACGCAGGGTCGGCCGCGGCGGATTGAAGATTCCCGTCCAGACCCACGGCGCTTCCTCTTCAAGCTTCTCCGAGGCAAAGAACGTCTCGATGCCGGTGGAACTCGTCCCGCGCGCGTGGTTGAAGTGGATGCTCACAAAGAGCGAATGGACGACCTGATTCCCGATATTCGTGCGCTCGGAGAGCTGGAGATAGCGATCGTCACGCCGCGTGAGCAGGGTGGGAAAGCCGATCTCCTGGAGCACTTTCTCCAGCCTCAGCGAGACATCGAGTGTGAGGTGCTTCTCGACGAGCACGCCATTGCGCGCGCCATCGTCACGCCCACCGTGACCGGGATCAATGACGACCGTCGGCAGGATTTCCGTAGCGAAGACCGGCGCGGGTTCGGCGGCACGCTCGTCGTCCGGAGCGACGATCACTGTCAGGCTGCCGGCCAAAACAATGAGACCCACGCACGGCATGGCATTTCTCATAGCCAGAGCTTGGCACAGCGCGCCGAGGCTGCCAACTGCTTGTTTCCGGGCGGGATGAAAGGCATGCACCCACTCTCCGGCGCCGCCGCTTTCATGCCAGAACGCAAAGTCCGGCCCTGACAGGCGATCCGCACTATTCCTGGAGATGCGGACGCACCTCCGCATCCGGCACGCTATGCCATGCCTGCGGCACGCCGCTGTCCTTTTCGAGGACCGCTGCTTCGATGGCGGCATTGGTGAGATGCTCGCTGCGGTGCCGGACGATGTCGGCGTGCGACGGCTGATCTTTCCCGGCGTCCCAATCCGCCGTCATGTGACCCAGCGCCCAGGCATCCGCGGCGATCTCCAGCGCGGTGCCGAGGTCGGCATGGACGTGTTTTTTCCCACGCAGGAATTCCTCCATGCGTTCCGTCGCGGCGGAGCTGCCGGAGATCACGCCAAACTCCTCGAAGGCGCGGCCAAAGGCGCCGCCGTTGGTGTGAATCGAGCCGTCGTAGTCGAGGCGCAGGTAGAGATTCGGCGCGCCGGCGCGGCCGAGTTCTGCGAAGAGCAGGCGGGACAGATAGGGCGGGCCGTAGATCTGCTCGAAGGCCGCCTTGAGCGCGGGACTCAGCGAGTAGGTGGCGAGGCGGCGCAGCGACACATCATGCGCCGAACGGGCGAAGCCTTCGGTGCTCGCGAGTTCGATCGCCGCCATCCGCAGCCGCTCGATGTCGCCCGGATGGCCGATCGCGCTCATCGCGATGCGATCGTACACTTCAAAAATCTTCTGCCGCTCGCGGCTCATGGTGAAGAGCAGGACGCCATCGCGAAAGGTGAGCGCCGCGATCGGGCTGCCGCCGGCGAGCTGGTGCTCGATGTACTCGCGGCGGTTCGCGATGGCTTCGACCCAGCGGTAGGGTTCTTCGATCATAAAATGCAGAAACGAAGTTCGGCGTTCATTTCACGCCAGCTTCGCTTTGAAGATTTTCGCCAGCTTCGCTTCGGTGAGCGTCTCGATGCCGGTGCCGGAGATGATTTTTACGATCGGGAAAACATCCGCGCGGCGATCGACGCCACCCGTGGCGGTGTCGCTCGATGCGGCGGTCTCCAGCGCGCGCAGCGCGAGGAGCACGGCTTCCGCGGAGCGCAGCTTGCGGAGATGGCGTTTGCCCCAGGTGTTTTCGTAGTGGAGCACGCTGCGGACGGCGGGAGAGCCCGATCCCGTGGCGGCGTAGTCGGCGGCCTCGAACTGCGCGCCCATCGCGTCGTAGAAATACAGCCGCGGCGTCTCCGCATCGTGATCGTAGGTCGCAAAGAGCGGCACGACCACCCCGATGCCCTGCAGCACCGCGCCCAGATTATCGCGCAGGAGCTTTGAGAGCGCCCGGACTTTACCTTCGAGGCTCATCTCCTGGAGCTGGCTGCGGCGGTAAAACTGGAACGAATGCTCGAGCACTCGCGCCATCTCCCAAGCCGTCGCCGGCACCCCGGCGATGGCCATGAGCGAGTGCTTGTCGATCTCAAGCACTTTATCCGCGCGATCATAGACCAGCGTATTTCCGGCCGTCGCGCGTCGATCCCCGGCGACGAGCACGCCGTCGGCAAACTTGAACGCCAGGATCGTGGTGCTGTGCGTCGGGACGATGCCAGATGCGGGATGCTGGATCCCGGATGACGCCGCTGCGACGGGCGGGAGCACGCCATGCCGGTGCAGCACCGTCGCAAAATCTTCGACGGCCGCCAGGCCCGCGGGCGAGCCGTCCACGCGACCGGTCATTCGCCGGTGCGCTGCCGGTAGCGCTTCGATTGATTCGGATCCACGCGCCGCATGCGCTGGAGCAGATCCTTCGTGTCGGGCTTGTTGACGTCGGGCGCTTTCGGCCCGCCGCCATCACCTTGCTTGGGTCCCCAGGGCGCGGGGCTCGGAGGTTTTTGCGTCCGGTCAGGCATGAGCGAAATGTAGGAGCCGAGCCGCAAAACGCAAGACCCGGGGATGAAGTTCGAGCTTTGAACTTCCCACGGCTGGCTCTTGCCAGCCGCGGAGGAAAGTGACAAAGGAGGGAATGATTCGACCGTTCGGATTTTTATCCCTCCTCGCCCTCCTCACGCTCGCCGCCCCGGCGGCGCGAGCCGATGAAAAGCAACTGCTCCAGGAGCTCCGCGATGTGCGCACGATCGTCGAGCAACAAGCGCGGCAGATCGAAGCGCTGACGGCCCAGATCGCCCGCCTGAATCAATATCTCGGCGCGCGCCATGGCGCGGTGCCCGCGGCCGATGCACCCGTCGAGGCACCCCGCGCCGAAGCGGTGGAGAAGCCCGACGCGCCAGTCGAAGGCCCGCGCCACATCATCGTGAAAGGGGACAATTTGACCTCCATCGCCAAGCAGTACAACGTGCCCTTGAGCGAATTGCTGAAGGCCAACAAGAATGTGAATCCGGCCAAGCTTCAGATCGGCCAGAGCGTCAGCATTCCCACCACCAAGACCCCCGATCAACCCGTAGAAAAGAAGGAGAATCCCTAAATGGACGATACCCAAAAATGGTTCCTGCTGAAGAACGACGACGGCTCGCTTTTCGGTCCTATTCCCTTTGAGCAACTCCGCGAATGGGCGTTGGAAGCCCAGGTCTCGCCACTCGACAAGGTCTCGAAGGACGAACGCAACTGGGTGAAGGCGCCCATGGTGCCGGAACTGGCGATGGACTATCTGGTCGAGGTGAGTCCCGATCAATTTTACGGCCCGACGACCATTGGCGCAGTCCGTGAATTCCTCATCGCGGGCGAGATCACCAGCGAGACGCCGATCACCAATTGCCGCGACGGCAGCATCGCCCTGGTGAAGGACTTCCCGGAGCTGCAAATCGAGGAAGTGGTGGACGATTCGCGGCCCGTGCGCTCCAGCATCCGGGTGA
>JBGSYE010000473.1:0-3369 GCA_041751075.1 Chthoniobacteraceae bacterium | reverse complement strand
AGCGCCTCGGCGAGGGCTTCGCTGTTTTCGATCGTCCGCGTGCCGATGAGCACGGGCTGGCCTTCGCTGCGGCGCGCCCACACGTCGCGCGCGACCGCGGCGTGCTTTTGCGCGCGGGTGGCGAAGATGCGATCGGGCAGCAATTCGCGCCGCGAGGGACGGTTCAGCGGGATGACTTCCGTCTCGAGTCCGTAGCTCGCGCGCATCTCGCTCGCGACTTCGGCGGCGGTCCCCGTCATTCCGCAGACGCGACGATAGATCTGGAAGTGCGCCGGACGGGTGATCGTCGCTTCGCTGGAATTTTCGTCCGTGATCGTGACACCCGCGCAGGCTTCGACGGCCTGATGCATGCCGGCGCGCCAGGTCCGCTCCGGACAGAGCCGGCCTGTGAATTCATCCACGATCACGACTTTCCCCTCATGCACGACGTAATGAACGTCGCGGCGAAAACGGTGCCGGGCCCGGAGCGCCGTCTCCACATAATGCGACCAGCCCCGCTGCAGCAGAGGGATGACTTCATCGGCGAGCAGCGCCATGGCGCGGCCTTCGCCTGCGCCGGTGAGCGCATGGGTGTCCACCGTGAAATCCTCACCCAACGCCATCTGCGTCGCGACATGGTCGGCGTGCAGGTAGAGCTCCGGCGTGTCGCTGGGCCGCTTCATGCCGGCGGCGATGATGAGCGGGCTCCGCGCTTCGTCGATGAGCACGCTGTCGGCTTCGTCGATGATGGCAAAGGCGTGCCCGCGCTGGATCAACTGTGGACGCGGCGTAGTACGCCGGAGCAGCACTTCGTGGAAGCGCGGCTCGGCCCGGCCCGCGGCGCGCAGCGCGAGCTGATCGCGCAGATAGTCGAACCCGAAATCCGTGCCGACGCCATACGTGACATGACACTGATACGCGGCGCGGGCCGCGACCGGGTTCGGCTTTCCCGGCAGCAGTCCGATGGTGAGCCCGAGCCGCTCGAAGGCCGGGCGCGCGAACTCGAAATCGCGGCGGGCTAGGTAGGAGTTCACCGTAGCGACATGCGCGCCGAGTCCATGCAGGGCAAAGCGGAACGCCGGGAGCAGGGCGACGAGGGTCTTGCCCTCGCCCGTGGCCATCTCCGCGAGCCGTCCTTCGGATAACGCCAGTCCCGCGAGGAGCTGGCAATCGTAGGGCACCAGCCCGTGCTCGCGCCGCACTGCTTCGGCGATCAGGGCCACCGCTTCCGCGGTGAAGTCCGCGCGGGCCGGTTCGTCGTTACATTCGTCTCGAAGCGCATTGGTGCGTTCACGGAGGCGGATGTCCGAATCCTCGCGAAACAGCGTGGCGAATTCCCGGGTGCGTTCGAGTCCGGCAGCGTTTCGCCGCGTGGTGCGACGCTCAGGCTCGAAGGTGAGCAGCGATTGCAGCACGCGCATCCCGCTCGCTCATTTCCCACTCTTCGCCGCTTTGGCGTCGCGCGCGCCCTTTTCGAGATGGATCTGCGGCAGCTTCGTGGAGTCGCCGTCGCGCACGATCTCGACGGAGGAGTAGTTGAGCAGACGGCCCTTGGCGCGTTCGAGGTTCACGATCGAGATCTGGTAGTTCGCTCCGGCGCGGATGAATTCCTCCTCGGCATTGGCGCGCCGATCCTGGCTGTCGAGTACGGTGTCCAGGTAGTTCGCCATCAGCGTGTCCTCGCCGACGGCTTGGAGCGAGCGGCGGGCCTGGAGCGTTTCGAGGTCTTCGGTGAAGGCTTTCACCGCCGCGTATTTCGCCTGCGTCTCGCGGTAGGCGGTGGAGACTTCGCGCGCGCTGATTTTCACTTCGAGCAACACGGTGTCGATGGTCGTGCGGAGCTGGTCCAATTGCTGGCGGAGTTCGAGACGGCGGCGCTCGAGGCGGGCGCGGGCGATTTGGTTTTCCAGCGGAAAGCTGAGGACGATGCCTGCGCCCCACCCGGGCGAGCCGGTCGAGTACTCGCGGCTGTAGGCGCCCTCGAAGCCGCCGTCGTCGAGCCCGCCGAGCGAGCCCTGCAGCACGAGATTCAGTTCGGGCATCAGTTCGTTGCGCGACATCTTTTCGCGGATGGTCGCGGCGCGGAGCTGGAGGAAGGCTTGATTGATCTCCGGCCGGCTCTCCAGCGCGGCGTGCGCGGCCGCTTCACCATCGAAGCTCGCTTTCGTCAGCACGAGCCGGTCGCGTGGGATGATCTCGACGTTCGGATCGTTGAGCAGCATCGGATCGCTGGTCAGCGCTTTCAGCCGATCCTGTGCATTGCGCACCGCCGCCTCGGCGCGCACGAGATCGGAGCGGCGCGAAGCCAGCGCGCTCTCCGCGCGGAAGAGCTGGCTCTGGCCGGCGTCCATCTTTTGCCGGGCGCGCAGTTCATCGGTCACGCGCGCCGTGTCTTCGACGAGCCGCGCCTTTTGCAGATAGGTCACGCGGGCGGCATAAAGAGCCCAGTAGGTGCGTGTGATTTCAAGCAGGTGCGATTCGCTCTGGCGGATGAATTCCTGCATCGCGATGTCCGAATCCAGGCGCGCGATCTGGATGATCGAACGGTTGTAGCCCACGCCCGCGCCCTTCAGCAGTGGTTGCACGACGGAGACCGAGAGCTTCGCGTTCGACTGCGGATTGGGGAGGAAGTAGATCGAATTGTTGTCCGTGCGGGAGAGCGTCTGCGAGACGCTGATATCCGCGCCAGTGATGACTTTCTTTTTCACCCCGGTCTCGAAGGACCACTCATCCTGCTTGAAGCGCGAGGCGCCGCCGGTCGTCAGGGTGCTTCCCACCGGATCGTTGCTGCGGTCGAATTTTCCCTGCAGATACGCATTCGTATCGAAGGCCCCCTGGGCTTCCTGGATGCCCGTCTCGCGGATCAGCGGCAGATCGCTGAAGACCCGAATCTGGCTCGAATGGCGGAGTGCCCGGGCATAAAGCTCATCCACCGAGAGTCGCTGCGCCTGGCCGTTTTCACCGATGGTGTTGCGCTGGCCGCGAATCCACCACGGGGCAAAATCTTCCGGCATTTTTGTCTCGGTCTGATTCGCAAAGGTGCGATTCGCGCTGCCGGCATTGGCAGCTTCGCGGCGGTATTCGTCGAGGATCTGCTGCTCCGCGGCGCTCGGTTTAAGGGCGGAATCCTGCGCTTCCGAAAGGCGCCCAAAGCCCGTGAAGACAAGGATCACGAGGATTCGGCGATAGCGGTTGTGGATGTGTGTCATGGGCAAGCCTTCTTCGGCATCGGCTCGGGCGTCGAAGCTCTGGGAAGCAGGCTTGCTGCTAATTCCGTGCCTGCGATCCCCGCGGCACGAAGATCGCTCTGATGCCGAGGCTCTGCTGGACCGGGAGGGAGACGACGGCGCGCGGCTTCTCGACAGGGCGCGCGTCCGCTTTCACACTTCC